>DALYNO010000615.1:0-2216 GCA_031975295.1 Anaerocolumna sp.
TTTATTTCAACGTTTCTTGTTTTAAATTTCTATGCTTGGGTTATCTTATACCAACTTGGATTATAAAGTAGACGCGCTGTCACAAAGTGATAAACCTCTATGGGCGCGTCATGTGAATTCCGCCCGGTAGGGCTTTTTATTGTATTGGAATTCGTAGAATTTTCCTATACAATAAAAAAAAGTCCCAGTTATGTAATATACATAACTGGGACGGGAATATTCTTAACCCGCGGTACCACCCGCATTAAAAGCCATAGGCTTTTCTCTTAAACACTTAACGCGTGTCACGCACAAACCTACTACAGATAATGATTTATCCATTCAATTTATGAGCTCCGGAGTGTTCCTTCCTGTAACTATCATGTAAGGCATGCTCTCAGTCGGTGACACGCCATTCCTGTTTATCCATGCTAATTCCTTACAGGTCAGTCTCTTTCATTGCTTTTAGCTCTTATTGTGTCATATATTAACACAGATATTTTCATCTTGCAAGGGTATTTTTGTATTTATATTATTTTTCTTGTTAAATGAGTACTTTGGTAATGCTTTAAATTAGTAAATAGTTTGCTAAGTAAATAACTTATTTAGTAAATAACTTACTAATTTATAGGTTGTGATTACTTTCCGCCTAAAAAATAACCCCTTTAGAACATAATTTTTATATAAACTCCTGTTTTAAGCTTCCCTTACCTTCTTTGCAAATAACTGTTCCAAGGCTTCCATTTATTACTGTAAATTGAGGTGCCTTATGCCCAATATCTGCATCCATAAAGATTGGTACCCCCAATTCACCAAGAACTGACAGTACAGCTTCATCGTAGGTTATTCCCATTTCTTCTTCATAGAAGGCAGGTCTTCCAAATACAAATCCCTTTACATGCTTAAACCAACCAGCTTCCTTTAGCTGCCATAATCCAATGGTTAGATCTCCACTATTTAATGCATAGGATTCCAGATACCAAATAATACCTTCTGTCTTGTATCTGCTTACAAATTGAACTGTTTTATCATATTTTGTACCAACGAGACTAATGAGTACATCAAGACATCCACCAAGCATTCTACCTGATATGGTATCACCACGGTCTTTGGTTATATTTCTCCAAAGAACCGGTTTACCTTCCACATAGCCATCATAGGGAGTAACATAATCGTAATACTGATCTTCATAATGAGAAAAGCTTGTTTGTATAATATCTTTTCCTGATAAAATTTCTATGTTATTTTCTAAAGCTTTATGCCATTTCTCCATACCAAAATCCTTAAAATTACAACCATAAACTGTTGCCAGATTAAGGTTTGTTGTAATGGTAAAGTTTAGATTAGTATTGTCTGAAAATCCTTGAAACCATTTTGGATTCTTTTGAATTAATTCAAAATTTAACTGTGGCAATAATTCCATTAAGAAATTGCCGCCCTTGGCTGCAATAATTAAATCCACCTTGTTATCTTTATAAAGACTCTCTAAATCCTGTATTCTTTCTAAAGCACTACCGCTTCTTCCCTGATTACTGTGCCTTACTCTTGATGCTTCTATCATTTCAAATTCTCTTTTTTTAAATTGCTCTATACCATGATCCAGACGAAGATAGTCCATTTCTTTTTTAATGCCATCTGAGGGAGCCAAAATTCCTATTTTACTGTTTTTCTTTAAAAATTGGGGATATATCATTTTTATTCTCCTGTCATTTAAGTCATTTTAATAACTTTCCTTTGTATTGCTAAAATATAAGGTTATGCTGTTTAAATTGTATCATCCTATCTGCTTGCTAAATTACCAAGATACCTGAGATCATCCTTGGACTATTGGCAAAGATAAGAATCAATTCATTTCCTTTATATTTAGCTTTATCCTATGAGTTGCCCGACAAATGCCCTACTTTTTATATTACGATGGCAATTTATATAATAGGGCTTTTGTCGGGCAACTGATCCTATATTATAATGTTTTCCTCTCAAATAAAAGGGGTTATTTAATTTACTTATATGACTTGTGACAAAAAATCCTTCACAAGTTAAATTTCATTTACTTGAGAAGGATTTAGTATATACAATCTAAACTTTTTATAATATAAGATAAGTTATCTTATCTGCATACAGCAGATTCTAGTATAAGGAAACCCATACATTATATAGATTTCCTTGGTTTAAAATAATAAATTAATTATTATAATTTTTTAATTCTTTCAATTGCCTCTAGGGTATTTTCATAAGTA
>DALYNO010000616.1:0-2205 GCA_031975295.1 Anaerocolumna sp.
AGCAATA
Source organism: Anaerocolumna sp. (assembly GCA_031975295.1). Taxonomy (GTDB): domain Bacteria; phylum Bacillota; class Clostridia; order Lachnospirales; family Lachnospiraceae; genus Anaerocolumna. The sequence goes on from DALYNO010000616.1 coordinate 8, forward strand.
TGATGGCTGAAGTAAAATAAAAACTTTGATGAAATCTTATTTTTTCATTATTTCCAAGCACACTTGCTAATAAGGCTCCTGTCAAAAAAGGTGTACAAATATTAACCAGAAACATTCCGCCAGTCCGCATAGTAAGTACTCTATTTCTGCCTTCAAATGGTACAACATCTGAAAAATATGCCTGCCAGGAGGCGTTATAACTTGTAAGTGGGCCGATGGAAAGGCTTAATAATATCAAAAAGGCAAGTAATCTATATTCCCCTAGAATAGGTACAAATCCAATCATTACATATACGAAGGCAAGTAAGAAAAGGGATACGTTAACCATTCTTTGTTTATTGATCATTCTGTCAGTCATTATACCAACAGGAATTAATACCAGTACCCCAGCAAATTGCGGTATGGAGGAAACAAGACTTACCTGAAAATCAGTTGCCCCTAGTCTTAATGCAAATAAGTTATTATTATTGTTAATCATATTACTAATAAAGGCAAACAAAATTCCTTCTACTGAAAAGATAAGCAGAGGTCTATTTATAGGAGAAAATAACGCTTCGATTCTGCTGCTAACTTTACCCCAAACGGTATATTTATGTAATTTGTTCATAAACCAACTCCCAAAATATTATGTCTATATTAAATTTTTTTGTTCTGATATCTATTTCTATAGTAGCATAAATAACGCAATTTACAAGTACTTTGAGAACCAGAATAATTTATTTTTAATCCTTTACGCCTATGTAAATGCAGTAGAAGACCTTTTCTATAGAATTAGGTATTTTTATGCATTGGAATCGAAGCATGAGACTTTCTGATTTGTGCATATAACTAGGATGTAATATGAATTGGACTATTTGACTCGGGTCTTATCAATAAATGCCTTCCTTATAAGTATATATATCCCTGTAAAAATAACGAATCTAATTAATGAGCTTAGATTCGTTATCTGTTCCTTTATACTCTGCTGCTTAAATATGCACCTACATAAACGCCTGGTGAATTCCAATAAATTGTAATTTCATTGGTTGAATAACTTTCCACATGGTCAATAAAGCACTTAGCTGGCGGCATTCCTTGGCATAGTTCTTTGGCTGCTTCATCATAAAGGCCAGCACAGGGACCACCTGAAACTAATCCAGGTACTGGTTCCATAACCCCATCAGCAGCAGAAGGACGATGGTGAGGATTCATAATATGTCTTTCTCCAAGCCCAGTAACATAAGAAACATCCATTGGATTCATTCCAAACAGATAATCCCAGTTGGTTGTAATCAAATCCTCGTATTCTGCTTTGCCTAATAGATGATTGGCTATAATTAAATGCATACACTGATTTAGAAGGATCATTGTACTTCCCCATTTATAATCTTCTATAGCTAAGGTTATTCCATAACCATCCCCCTTACTTCTTTGTTCTAATTCCTTTGCAAAGTCCAACCATAGACTCCTTAGAGCGTGATAAACTTTATCATCAGTATGATTAGAATACAGATAAGCCAGCGTCCCATATCCTCCAACATCTGACCAACCCAGTGTTAATTTATCCTCTACTTTTTTAAATAATGCCAGAAAATCTTGATGATATTTATCCTCACCAGTGGTACGATACAATTCTGCAGCTGCCCAATAACGCTCATCTATATCTGTAACATCTCCATATTCACCGGATAAAATATGATCTGGATTGGTAAAAAGCAACTCTTCTGCATTCTCTTCAAGCCAGTTATAAGCTTTTTTTGCAGCTATCAGACAATCCTTTGCATAATCTCCATTAAAGTCTTTTAAAACTCTACCTGCCATCGCCATGGCTGCTGCAAAGTCGGCTGTAGCAGGACTTGAAATATCAAAAATAAATAAAGGAGCCAAATCCTCTTCTGGCATTATCATACCGGGAAAATACCTAGTTGCAACTTTTGTATACACACTGCCATCATCTCTTTGCATCTTCAGCATAAAATCCAGTTCATACTTAATTTCGTGGAGAATATCATCACCAAATACATCACTTTCAGGTATTCCTATACTATGATTAAATTCACTTTCAAATTGTTCGTAGGCTAGTAACAAATCTGCAACCGCTTTGGCAGCTGCTACTGTATATCTTCCATAATCTCCTGCATCATGCCAGCCGCCTAGCGTATGGACCAACTCTAACTCTTTTTCGTTCTGGTTTAAAAAATTCTCAGCATCTTGACGAA
>DALYNO010000617.1:0-2191 GCA_031975295.1 Anaerocolumna sp.
GATTCAAGACCAGCGGATGACAGCAACTCCATTCGCAGAAGGCGTCAATGTGATGAATGTTTTAAAAGATTTACAACTTATGAGAAAGTTGAAACCATTCCTCTGGTAGTTATAAAAAAAGATAATAACAGAGAGCCCTATGACAGATCTAAAATTGAAGCAGGTGTATTTAGATCCTGCCATAAGCGACCAATATCAGTTGATCAGATTAATGCTTTGGTAGATGAAGTAGAGAATACTATATTTAATATGGAAGAAAAAGAAATTCCAAGTTCTAGAATTGGTGAAGTATTGATGGATAAACTAAAGGATTTGGACCCAGTAGCCTATGTAAGATTTGCTTCTGTATATAGAGAGTTTAAAGATGTAAATACGTTTATGAATGAACTGAAAAAAATTCTAGACAATGGTGAGAGTAATTAGAAATCGCTTGAATCACCAGATTATTTTTGATATACTAATTTTGGATGATAACTTTCTTTGAGAAAAAGAAAGGTATAAAAATGTATCGAAAAACCATAAGCGCTGTTGTAAATGGTATTAATGGAATGTTAGTTTTAGTAGAAACAGATATTAGTGAGGGACTTCCTGTTTTTGATTTAGTAGGATACCTTGGGTCTGAAGTAAGAGAAGCTAGAGAAAGGGTTAGAATTGCTCTTAAGAATTCAGGATACCATTTACCAGCCAAAAGAATTACAATCAATTTATCTCCTGCAGATATCCGCAAAGAGGGTACTGCTTTCGACTTGCCTATTGCAGTAGGAATTCTTTCTGCCTTAGGTCATATCCCAGAAGAATTTCTTCAAAATACCCTATTTATAGGTGAATTAGGACTAAACGGTGAAATCAAAAAAGTAAATGGTGTTTTGCCAATTGTTTACAATGGTTTAAAGGAGGGTATTACAAGGTGTATTGTACCCTTAGATAATGTTATGGAAGGAGCTGTTGTAAAAGGTGTTAAGGTGTATGGCGTTTCTTCTTTATTAGAAGTAACAGAACTTTTAAATGCAGTTGAGGAAAGACCGCCTTATCCCTTTGGTATGGAAAAAATATTGATAGAACAAGAAACAGAGCCTGATTTCTCTGACATAGCAGGACAAGAACTTGCCAAACGAGCTATGGAAATCTCTGCAGCTGGTATGCATAACATCCTCATGATTGGTCCCCCAGGCTCCGGCAAAACGATGCTTGCCAAACGAATTCCTTCTATTCTTCCCAAAGTAACATTTGAAGAAAGTCTTGAAATATCCAAGATCTACAGTGTTGCTGGTCTTTTAGACAATAGACAATCCTTAATCTTAAAGCGTCCCTTTCGTGCTCCCCATCATACCATAACAACGACTGCGCTGACAGGCGGTGGTAGAAATCCCAGACCAGGTGAGATAAGTCTTTCTCATTTGGGCGTCCTTTTTTTGGACGAATTTCCCGAATTCAACCGGAATACGATTGAAATTCTAAGGCAGCCACTTGAAGAAAAGGAAATAACCATTACTAGATTACTAGGTACTTACCGTTACCCGGCGAATTTTATGTTAGTTGCTGCTATGAATCCTTGTTCCTGTGGTTACTTCCCTGACAGAAATAAATGCCATTGTTCCCTCCCTCAAGTAAAACGTTATCTTGGTAAAATCAGCAGACCTTTATTAGATAGAATAGATATATGTATAGAAGTGCTACAACTTAATTATTCAGATATAAAGTCTGTTAAAATGGGTGAAAGTTCAGCCGCGATAAGAGAGAGAATAGAGGGTGCTAGAGCAATACAAAAGATAAGATACAAAAATGAAACATTTTATCTGAATTCACAGCTTACACCAAAGGCCATGGAGAAATACACAGCATTAGGTGCAAAAGAGCAGGATTTGATGGAAGAAGCTTTCAAAAAATTAAATTTAAGTGCCAGAGCTTACCATAGAATACTAAAGGTAGCTAGAACCATAGCTGACTTAGACGGAGAAGAAGATATTCAAATAAAGCATTTAAGCGAAGCAATTTGTTACAGAAATGTGGATAGAAAATATTGGGAGGAATAATTAAAGTATGACAGATAAAGAATATTGGTACTGGATATGTAACATTGCTAAAATGGGCTCTCATAAAATTGCACACTTAATAAAGTATTTTGGTACGCCAGAAGAGGTGTTTTATAGTAAGGAAAATGAATTAAAAAACGTTTGTGGTATACAGGATG
>DALYNO010000618.1:0-2189 GCA_031975295.1 Anaerocolumna sp.
TCATCATCATAAGATTATAACCCTGTTCAGCTTTTAGAAATGAAAGCTTTGTTAAAAATGTGGCCATATATTGTCCAACATAATAGTAATTAATCGTTCCGCCAGCATACCAAAGATCACTTGGCGGCATATAGTCTGACCGCATCATGGATGCCATGAATCCATAATCCATAAATTTTTCTGTCCCATGTGCCTCTGGTTTAAATCCTCTTATATATACCCACAGCAGAAACATTGCCAGAAAAAGCAGTTCCATAAAAAGTATCTTATCTAATTTAATTTTAGAAAATATTTTACTTTTTTTCTGTTCATTATAAAATATTACCCCATTTAACATAAAAGTTATGATTACGATAATCAAACAGGAAATGGACGTAAACTTCACCAATTTTATAGAACTTAGAAACCACATAAGATATCCACTTATGGCCAAACCCAAGATTTTGGAAAACACATATCCATTGTCATGAAAAGAGGAAAATATTTTAATGCTAATTGGCATAAAGCCTACACCTAATGCAACTAACACAAGCCACCAGGTTATAAATGCTTTAAAATCCTGTTTTAATAAAGTATGCGCCATAACTATAACAACTGTGTAAAGAACAACAAATGCTATGTATTTTACACCGTAGCTTCTGGACATACCTGTGTTCTCATCATTCATTCCGCTTATTACCTTTCTTATCTTAAATACTTATTAATTTTAAGAAAATCTTTATAAGCTTGCTTTCCAATTCGTATGATTTTCTTCATATTAATGGAATTAACGCCACCCTGTCTTGGCCTAAAGGTTATAGGGAGGTATTTTACGCCCAGCTTTTTCTTTGCATATATGACAGATACTATAACATTGGACAAATTATATTCCTTCGGAATAAGTGATATATTTTCTTTTAATATATCTGACTTCATTAATCTAAAAGGTGTATTGGCATCTTCCACTGTAACCCCAAATGCTACTCTTAGTACTAATTTCAAAGTTTTTGTTACAAAAACTCTAGAAAGCCCATCCTCTCTTCCTTTTCTGCTGCCAATAACCATGGCATATTTTTTTCTTCGCTCCCAAAATGCCCAGAATTCCTCCGGAACAGTTTGTCCATCAGAATCAGTCTGGAATATATAATCTGCACCTTGCTCTATGGCATAGTTGTATCCATAAAGTACTGTTGCTCCATGCCCTCCGTTTGGCTTGGTAAGCGGTATGAAATGTTCCTTATGAACAGCTGCTTCTTTCATAATTTCATAAGTCTTATCTTTGCTGCCGTCATCAATAATTACTAACTTACTTCCATTGCCAACTTTTTCAACAATACCATACCAATCATCTAATACTCTGCCAACCGTTTCTTCTTCATTATAAGCCGGAATGACAATATAGAGTTTATCCATGTATCTCCCCCTTAAATACATCCAATGCCCTCTTTACAACGGCATCCATATTATAATATTTATACTCAGCTAATCTGCCGATAAATATAACCTTTTCTTCTTTTGCCATTTCATTTTGATAGAGTTTAAACTGTTCTTTGTATTCTTTCGTAGGATAAGGATAATATGGCTCACCACCTGAGAAAGGAAACTCTTTTAATATTGTGGTTTTCGTATGCTTTTGTCCAGTCATTTGTTTGAATTCTGTAATACGGGTATACTCATAATCATTTGGATAGTTCACAACTGGAGCATCTTGAAATTTCTCCATATCCAGCGTTTCATATACAAAATCAAGACTTCTATAGGCCATTTTACCATGCTTATAATCATAAAAGTAATCAGTCGGCCCAGTATAGATTAATTTTTCATATTGAATGTCCTCTATCACTTCTTTGTAGTCTGTATTTAGTAAAATTTTAATGTTTTTGTTAGCTATCATTTTTTCACACATTTTTGTATAACCGTATTTTGGCATTACTTGATAGGTGTTGTCAAAATATCTAGTATCTCTATTCAGTCTGATAGGAATTCTTGAAATAACGGAAGTATCCAGTTCACTTGGATCGATACCCCATTGTTTCTTTGTATAATTCTCAAATATCTTTTTATAGATATCTTCACCAACTTTGCTTAAGGCAACATCTTTGCTGGTTTTTACTTCTTCCATGGGAACAGCTTGCTTTTTTAAGAAATCTTCAATTTCAAAACAGTTCAAATTTAAATTATAAAGCTTATTTATAGTTTCTACTGTAATT
>DALYNO010000619.1:0-2183 GCA_031975295.1 Anaerocolumna sp.
GAGTAGGCAGAAAGCAAAGGTAAATTTATTGACATATCAAAATACTATACACCTTGTCATATTTGTAGAGACATAGTAAGAGAACTATCTTAATAGTGATATGCAAGGTCTGCTGGGAGTTTTCATAGAAGACAATAAGATAAAGCAAGGACTTGCAGGGAGAGAAGCATGATTTTACACTTACTTTAATCTGCTAAAATATAAATAGAAAAAGCAATTGCCACAGGGTGATTGACCTAACTTAGAACAAAAAACCTTCCTGAACCGACCAAAGTAAGAGAAGGTTTTTGTTTAATGACATATCAATTAAAGGAATGTCAGTTAAGGTTAGACTGTATTGAATAGCGAATAAGAAATATATATTAACACCCTATCATTGAAAAGTGGTAGGGTATTTTTATGGTGCAGTACACTATTTAATAGAATTAACTTAAAGAGGCTAATTTAATGCATGAATTATCTATGTAAAATAATAAAAATATATTGCAATTGACGCAGCGATAAGTGTTATTATTATCTTGAGATATCTCAGGAGGAATGAAAATGTATAAACCTTTAGTTATTAACAAAGTGGCAGAGCAAATGGTACTGACGAGTCGAACCTTGCACCATTGGGAATAAGAAAAATTATTTAATAGTATAAGAGATGTTGAATCAGGTTGGCGTTCTTATGATGAAAATGCAATACTATGTATTCAAATTACTGCACTTTTAAGAAACATTGATATACCTATCAAGGAAATAAAATCGGTTATAGACAGTACGAATATGAGCAAATGATATGAAGTAATATCTTACAAATATTGGTTGAGTAATGAAAGCTTATAATGTACAATGTTAAAATAAATGTATTGACTGCTTTGTAGTTCGAATATAGAGTGATAATAATTTGTAGAAACCAGAATTATGGTTAGGAGTGTAATGATAATGAGCATAGATGATTTAATAAACAATAGTTTTCGTGGTTGTGTTTTAATACACAAAGATGGTAAGAAGATTTTGAAGAAAGCGTATGGTTATGCTGATTTACCCAATAGAATTTCAAATGAAGTTAACACTATATTCGCAACCGCCTCTGCTGGTAAGGTATTTGTGGCAGTAGGTATTTTACAACTTGTCGAAAAAGGATTACTAAAACTGGATGATACAATCGGAAATATTTTAGACTTTGACTGGAAGCAAATAGACACTTCAATTAAAGTAGAAGAACTTCTTACACATACTTCGGGAATACCTGATTATTTTGATGAAAGTATTATGGATGAATACGAAGAGCTATGGACGGATTTCCCAAATTATAAAATTCGTTCAAATGCTGACTTGCTTCCATTGTTTATAAATGAACCTATGATGTACCCCCGGGGTAGTAAATTTCAATATAATAATACCGGATTTGTGATACTAGCATTGATTATTGAAAAGATAACAGGTAGTAAATTTGATGAATATTTGGCTGAAAATATTTTTTCACCATGTGGGATGACAAGCACCGGATATTATGAATTGGATAGGCTTCCTGCAAAGTGTGCTACTCATTATATATACGATGAAAAACGAAATAATTACCGTACGAATATCTATAGTGTTGATGCAAAAGGCACAGGTGCAGGTGGAGCATTTACGACGGTTGATGATATAAGGTTATTTTGGGAGCATTTAATGTCCGAGAATTTGCTATCAGCAGAAATGACAAGAAATATGATATCAAATCATAGCAAAGATGCACAATGTTATGGTTATGGTATTTGGCTTAACAAGAACGATATATATTTAAATCCATATTTTCAAGGTTGTGACCCAGGTGTCAGCTTTATTTCTGGTTATGATATTCAAAAAAAGTTATTGATAGTTTTAGTAAGCAACTATGGAGATGATATTTGGCAGTTGTTTAGAGATATTAATACACATTTCTAAATTGAATATTTAATTTTGGTATATAGAATACCAGTATGTTGTATAAGAGTATGTTTGTTCGGTTGCCTATAATAAAATATGCTAATATTATCATATAAGATTGATGTGCCGCTTAAAGTACTTAGGTATATTAGTATTATTTAAAATCTGTCTGCTTAAAATAATCAGCAAAAGAATAAAGCTTCACAGGTTTTTACCGTTTCTTCCAACTACGATTGTTTTATGTTTTGTGTTACATAGTTCAGTATTAAGAATGGCAATTAAAAGAT
>DALYNO010000620.1:0-2182 GCA_031975295.1 Anaerocolumna sp.
TAAGTACCCGCCGGCAGCGCATATACTGGCTATCTTAATTGCCTCCAAAGAAGAAGAAAAAGCCAAAAAATCTTCATTACTATTGGAAGGTGCTATCAAAGAATGGTATAATAAAGAAGAAGAGGAACCGAAAATCATTGGACCGGCACCTGCCGTTTTAGCCAAAGCCAATGACATATATAGATTTATGCTATATGTAAAAAGAGACGACTATAATGGACTTATAGAAGTTAAGAATTATTTAGAAGGATATCTAAAATTCTCAGAACAGTTTGCAGGCTGCAATATATCCTTTGATTTTGATCCTATGAACAGCTATTAAAGAAAGAATTTTATTTACAATGAACTATTGAATATGAATCGAAAGAAGGTAATAACATGGCAATTAGAAATATACGAGTAATAGGTGATTCCATTTTAACGAAACGTGCAAAGGAAGTCACAGAAATGACCCCTAAATTAAAAGTATTAATACAGGATATGTTAGATACCATGTATGATGCTTCTGGAGTTGGTCTTGCTGCACCACAGATTGGAATACTAAAAAGAATAGTAGTCATTGATGTATCTCCTGAGAATGATAGCCCAATCATATTAATCAATCCAGAAATTGTTGAAATAGATGGGGAACAAACAGGGGAAGAAGGCTGTTTAAGTGTGCCAGGTAAGTCCGGTGTTGTAACCAGACCAAACTATGCTAAAGTGAAGGCATTAAATGAAAATATGGAGGAGTTTATTGTAGAGGGCAGTGAACTTTTAGCCAGAGCTTTTTGCCACGAAATAGACCATTTAAACGGAGAATTATATGTGGATAAAGTAATTGGAGAACTTCATTCAAATGACCAGGATGAAGAATAGAGATATCTGTTAAAAATAACTTAATCTTTCATAAAGACTTTCTTAATATATGGATTTTTTATATTATCTTAGATATAATTAGAAACAGGAACATAAACACGATACTTGGCATATCACAACCATGATAAGAAGTGATATGCCTTATTCGGATAAAAAGAAAATAAAAGTACTACACGCTCAGAAGGGAGTTAAAATGAATATTGTATATATGGGAACACCTGATATAGCAGCGGTTATTTTAAAGGAATTAATATCATCAAATCATAAAATACTTGCAGCGGTTACGCAGCCAGATAAACCCAAGGGAAGAGGTAAACAAGTGCTGTTTACACCTGTTAAGGAACTGGCACTTGCACATAACATTCCGATTTATCAGCCTTTTAAAGTAAAAGAAGAGGAATTCATACAGACCCTAAAGGAAATCAATCCAGATATTATTGTAGTAGCTGCTTTTGGGCAGATTCTGCCAAAACAAATACTAGAAATGCCGAAATATGGTTGTATTAATGTTCATGCTTCCTTACTTCCTAAATATAGAGGAGCTGCACCTATACAATGGTCTATTATTGATGGAGAAGAATATACTGGCATTACAATTATGCATATGGATGTGGGCTTGGATACGGGAGATATGATTATGAAGGATAAGGTTATCATTGACAAAAAAGAAACCTTTGGAAGTCTTCATGATAAGTTAGCTGTATGCGGCGGCAAATTACTTCTTAAAGCTTTAGCTGCAATAGAAAATAACACTGCCAACAGAGAGCAGCAAAAGGATGAAGATTCTAACTATGCTGTAATGCTTAAGAAAGAAATGGGACATATTAATTACAATCATACCGCAGTTCAAATTGAGAGATTAATAAGAGGTTTGAATCCTTGGCCAAGTGCCTATAGCTATCTTGAAGGCAAAGCCTTAAAAATATGGGATGGAGATGTAATACCGGCTGTAGAAGAAACTTCAGTACCAGCTGGAACTTCAGTACCAGTGGGCACTATCCTTGAAGTATCAAAAGATGCCATATTCGTACAAACTGGTGATGGTATACTAGCCATAAAGGAACTTCAATTAGAAGGCAAGAAAAGAATGACAAGTGAAGCCTTTCTACGAGGTTTTACAATAACTGCAGGAACACTGCTAAACTAATTTAAGACGCTTCGTGCGAGACAGGAGGAAATTATGTTTTTTCCATATTATTTTGACCCAACTTATATATTAATTATTATTGGAGCTGTACTTTCTTTATTAGCTTCAGCAAAAGTAAAATCCACTTTTGCAAAATATGCCAGAGTAAGAAGTTTATCCGGTATGACTGGTGCGCAG
>DALYNO010000621.1:0-2182 GCA_031975295.1 Anaerocolumna sp.
ATAAAAAATTGATTGGCTAACCCTGCATAATAAAACAAATTATAACACCGATTTCTCTTAATAAAATAATGTTGTTAATTTTCTTAAGTTTTCACTCTAAGACACTTGTTTAATATCCCTCTTTGGCTTATAATAATTAATCGAAAGGTAGGGTTAGCCTTAGCATATGATTCTTACAGTTGTAATGCTGTCTACTACCTAAAAAAATTTAAGAGGTTTATTATGGATCATATTGATGTGAAAATACTAAATATATTACAAAGTAATGCAAGGGCTCCATTAAAGGTTATTGCAGACCAGGTTTATTTATCCTCTCCAGCTGTTGCTGCAAGAATTAACAGATTGGAGAATGAAGGTATTATCAAAGGCTACCATACAGAAATTAACTGGTTAAAGTTAGGTTTTCATATTACTGCCTTTATTAACCTAGAGGTAGAACCCAATCAAAAATCAGAATTCTATCCTTTCATTAAATCCTGTCCTAATGTAATTGAATGTAATTGTGTAACTGGACACTTTGCTATGTTGCTTAAAGTATGCTTTCCAAGTACCATGGAATTGGATACTTTTATTGGGCAAATCCAACGATTTGGCAGAACAAGTACTCAAATTGTTTTCTCTACTGCTGTGGAACACAGAGGTGTGCAAAAGTATGATATAGAAGCTCCTTCTATTGCTACGCCTTAATTATACTTATGTAAACTTTTCTTCCCTTTTCGGAGTAGACCCTGACGTATGATTTATCCTGCAATGGGACATTCGAAACTTTTAATATTGTAAACAGTTAATTAGGTTAATACTTTTATACATAAAAGGATTCTTCAAACGCCTGCTTATCCAGACCCTTGAAAAATCCTTTTTTAATTATAACCCATTATATATCAGTTAGTATTTTATAGACAATACTACTGCATTTCTCTAAGTCATCTACATGGCTATATTCATTGGTTGAGTGAACTTCATTCATGCCACAAGCCATCACTATACCTGTAATTCCATTCTTGACAAAATTATTATTGTCACTTCCACCAAACGTATCTACATAATTCACCGGAATATTTAAATCCCCAAGGGCTCTTTCATATCTTTTTACAACTGGATGACTCTTATCAATACCATAAGCAATACATCCAAAGGAAGTATCTATTTCCACACTTCCATGATATTTGTCTGCTGCCTTATGAAAAGCTTCTTTAATTTCTTCCATATGAGCAAGTGCACCTTCATGATTTAAGCATCTTACCTCTCCATTTATCAAACAGTGTTCTGGAACGATATTCTTAGCCAGGCCGCCTTGAATTGTACCTATGTTAACAGTCATCTCCTCATTCAATCTCCCCTGTTTAATAGAAGTGATTGCTTCTGCTGCCATTGAAATAGCATGTATTCCTGTTTCTGGTGCAAAACCTGCGTGGGCGGCTTTCCCCTTAAATTTAGCGGTAAAAGATACTAAGGTTGGTGCTTTTAGTGCTGCTGTCCCTATTGGTCCGCTTAAGTCCAATACATAAGCTTCTTTTGCTTTTATAATACTATAATCAAATACTTCACTTCCCCTTATATAAACTTCTTCAGCTATGGGGAATAACACTTCTATGCTTCTATGTTTTATATTCTGTTCCTTTATAGCTCGAATTGCTTCTAAGATAGCAGCAACTCCCGATAGATCATCTGCTCCTAGCACTGTATTACCTTCACTGGTAATTCGTCCGTCTTCATGGACAACTGCCCTTTTTGAAAGTCCTGGTTCAACAGTATCCATATGAGCTGATAAAAGAATGGGCCCGCCTTCAAGCTCTCCTGGCAGGTATCCGTATACATTTCCTGCCTCTCCTTTATAGAATTCTCCTGCCTTATCCTCCAGTACAAAAAATCCCAAATCTTTTAAATATCCTTTTAAAACATCTGCCATTTCTCTTTCTTTAAATGAAACAGAATCAATAGAAACAAGTTTGCAGAATTCATTTACTAATCTATCTTTATTTATCATAAATACGTCCTCTTTCTTAATAAAAATTATATGATTATCTTTAAATTTATCTACATACATAACTATGAATTATTTTTAATAATGTAACATGAAATTAGCAAATCTGCAATGGCTAAAAAATAGAATAAAAAGAACTGCCGCAAACTGTTTTGCGGCAGGCCAATTAAAATATATTAGTTTAATTATTCAGAAAAA
>DALYNO010000622.1:0-534 GCA_031975295.1 Anaerocolumna sp.
GTTAGTGTGGGCATGATTGAACATGTTGGTCGTGGAAATTATGGTGAATTTCTAGAGCATGTGAATTCCGCACTTAATCCAGGAGGATTGTTCTTACTCCACTATATCAGTGCAATGAAAGAATATCCAGGTGATGCCTGGATTAAGAAATATATTTTCCCAGGTGGCACAGTACCATCACTACGTGAAATAGTATCATTACTACCAGACTATAATTTTTATACTCTTGATATTGAAAGTTTGAGAAGGCACTATAATCATACACTTCTTTGCTGGAGGGAGAACTTTAATCAAAATATAGATGAGATTGAAAAGAAACGTGGTAAAGAATTTGTACGTATGTGGGAATTATATCTTTGCGCATGCGCAGCTACTTTTAACAACGGAATTATAGATTTACATCAGATACTAGTATCCAAGGGAATCAATAATGAGCTTCCAATGATACGGGTTGTATAATTGATTTAATTTATGGCATTAGATGCTTTAAAGTACCAATGTCCTGGCGTGTTAACCTCAGGACATTGATAGCTC
>DALYNO010000622.1:544-2167 GCA_031975295.1 Anaerocolumna sp.
GCTCCAGCCAAAACCATCCTCAAATATGCATTTGAGGATTTCGAAGCAATCACTGAGAATTAATAATCTTTCCTTAGTTTGTGAAAGCCTTTATATTGTCACTGGCAAATTCTTCAAAAGTCTTTGACCCTATTGAAATTATTGGACTTTTTATTTTAAGTCTACACTACCTAGTCCTTGATTATTTCCTATTATCTTTTGAATATAAATAGCATATATTATGATAAAAAGACGGCAAGGAATTTAATTATGGATGGACACTGTTTAAATACTATAGTGAGTGAGGAGTATGCCGATTTTATTACAGACTATGAACTGACTATTCCTGATAATAATTTTACGAATAATGGTGTATGTTATATCAGAATTGATTCGACTTTTAGCGCAGTGTACATGCCTCAGCAAATGGTACCTTCTAAAACCCTGGATGTATATGGCTATAAGGTTTTTGCTCGGTTATTTGGTTTATTGGATTTAAATAGCTTAGAAAATTCAGGTGTTACAAAAATACGTAATATACCCTGGTTAAATTTAAGAGGACAGGACGTTCTGATAGGAATAGTTGATACAGGCATAGATTATACTCATAAAGCATTTATTAATGCGGATGGTTCTACAAAAATAGTATCTATATGGGATCAGTCTATACAAGATGGGAATCCTCCTGAAAATTTCTATTATGGGAGTGAGTATACAAGTGACCAAATTAATTCTGCACTCCAAGATAGTAATCCTAGAAGTATCGTTCCATCTGTTGATGAAATAGGTCATGGAACATTTTTAGCTGGTGTGGCGACTGGAAACATAGACAATGAAAATGATTTTTCTGGCATAGTCCCTGATTCTAAACTTATTGTAGTAAAATTAAAACAAGCAAAAAAAAATATTAGAGAATTTTATATGGTTTCCAATGAAGCCATTTGCTATCAAGAAAATGATATTATGTTGGGTGTTAAGTATTTAATTGATACTGCTGCTAAACTTAATCGTCCTATTTCCATATGTATTGGTCTTGGCACATCCCAAGGCTCCCATGATGAAATTGGTTCACTAAGTGTATATTTATCTTCTGTTGCACAGATGGAGGGTGTGGCGGTTTCTATTGCTGCAGGTAATGAAGGTAATAGCAGACATCACTTTGAAAGTAGTATGACTACTGGTGTTGATACTGAAACAGTGGAATTAAATGTAGGTCCTTCGGAGCAAGGTCTTTATCTGGAAATATGGGGGGATGTTCCTAATACATTTTCTTTAGGGGTAACTTCACCTGGAGGAGAATTTATACCTGCTATTATGCCAAGAATAAATGAAAGGAGAGAAATTGACTTTCTTTTTGAGACGACAAGGATTAATATTTATTTTCAATTAGTTGGTTCCAGATCGGGTGCTCAACTCGTTATAGTAAGGTTTCGGAGTCCTGCAGCTGGAGTCTGGCGTATTTCTATTAATAAAATTAATAAGAGCTTGAATCTAAATATTAATATGTGGCTTCCTATCAACCAATTTATAAGCAATGAAACATTTTTTGTACGATCCTCTCCATATACCACTTTAACTTCTCCAGCTAATGCTTATATTCCGATTGTAGCCACAGCATATGATATTGCAAATGGTAGTCTATTT
>DALYNO010000623.1:0-2148 GCA_031975295.1 Anaerocolumna sp.
GAACTCCTATTATAAGCTATGAAGAACCATAACTAACAGGTTGTTTTATGTGCTTGAATAATTCTTACTATTATATTAAAATAAGACTACTATAATTAGTTTATAAGATAAACTAATTAAGTTAAGATTTATGGTATAGAACAGCACTGTTAAAATGGGAGGCACTATGGGAATGCTAAAATGTTCACATCTCTTCACCGATCATATGGTGTTACAGAGAGACAAAAATATAAAAGTATGGGGTATGGCATATGATGGAACCAAGGTAAATGTTGAAATAAACGGTAAAACAGGTTCTGGTATTACTGTAGACCATAAATGGATGGTTACGTTACCGCCCTTAGAGGCAGGAGGCCCTTACACCCTAAATGTTTGGGATGATAAAGGTGAGTGTCGTCAATTTGTTAATGTTATGATTGGTGAAGTATGGCTTGCTGGTGGTCAATCCAATATGGAATTAGAACTAAAAGACTCCCTTAATGGAAAAGAGATGTTAAAGAATATAAAAGGTACGCATGTACGATACTTTTATGTAAAAAAGAATGCATATATGGATGAATTCTACTATCAGGATGAAGCGAACAACTCTTGGCAGGAAGCGGATGAAGATAGTTCTGGGTCATGGTCTGCGGTTGGATATTATTTTGCTAAGAAACTATCAGAAGAAATTGGCGTAACAGTAGGCATTATAGGTTGTAATTGGGGTGGAACTTCTGCTTCTAATTGGATGAGTATACAAATGCTTGAAAGTGATGCAGATACGCAAATTTATTTAAAAGACTATGAAAAGGCAATGGAAGGTAAAACCTTAGAACAATATTTAATAGAAGTTAAAGCATATAAAGTATGGCAGGAAGATTGGCAGCCAAGAATGGATGCCTATTATGCTGCGAATCCAGAGGCCACTTGGGAAGAGGCTCAGAAAGTGGTTGGTGTATGTAAATGGCCTGGACCAATCGGACCAACTCATGAATACCGACCCAATGGATTATATGAAACTATGCTAAAACGAGTCATACCTTATGCCTTAGCAGGATTTATATATTATCAAGGTGAAAGTGATGATCATCACCCTGAAATTTATGATAAATTATTGCGGAATCTAATATGCCAATGGAGAAATGACTGGGAGGATAACTTGCTACCTTTCATTTGCGTTCAATTACCTATGCATATAAACAAAGGGGCAGAGGATACTAAGAATTGGTGTTTAATCAGAGAGGCACAAATGAAAGTGCATCAGACGGTAGCCAACACAGGGATTGCAGTGGCGATTGATCTTGGAGAATATAATAATATACATCCTGTTGATAAAAAACCAGTGGGTGAGAGGCTGGCACTTCAGGCATTACATCATTTTTATGAATTGATATTAGGGAAAGAGGCATATGGGCCGATTTATGACAGTTGTGAGTATAATAAAGATGGTATCATGCTGAAGTTTAACCATGCGGAAGATGGCTTTCTAATTAAAGAAGATAAGCTAGAAGGTTTTGAAATTGCTGGTATTGATAAGGTTTATTATAAAGCAGAGGCTATCATTAAGGAGAACAAAATATTTGTTTCTACAAAAGAAGTAACCGATCCTAAGTACGTCCGTTATCTTTGGACCAATTATTCCAATGTATATGTATTTGGTAAAAATGGGCTTCCACTTGCACCATTTAGAACCAGCGTAAGGGATAATATATGAGTAAAATAAGAATAAAATTTTAAGAAAACTTTCTTATTCCAACATCCATGAATGGGTTGATTGCTTACCGGCGTTGATTTAGATCAATGGAAGCAGCATTATATGAATCAGAGCACTTTATTTAATTTATCCAATTTTTCTATAGTATCATAATATCACCAACAGCTTTAATCGAATAATAAAGTAGTAATAAACCTGCCTAGGCAAATCTGCTTACGAAATTTTCGTTTACTTCTTTCCTACATTTAGTTATAATAGCAGTAAATGACTTGATTTAAGCACAATATAGATGGAATATAGCAGAACGAAATATCTATTTAAGGGAAAAGAATAATTTAGTTTAGTAACTAAGAAAAGGTGATTATATGGCAAAGCTATTAATGTTGGACTTGGGAGAGGCTGAAGAAGTGTGCAATGTGGGAAAAGCATTATCTTCTCCAGTAAGACTGGAAATA
>DALYNO010000624.1:0-2147 GCA_031975295.1 Anaerocolumna sp.
GTACCAGGGAAGAAAAACAGGCAATGTTACTGACCTTAGGACATACAGATATAGAAGACTTATTTTTATCCATCCCCAAAGAAGTAAGACTAAACAGAAGATTAAACATACCAGATGGCTTATCTGAATTTGAGGTTAGAAATAAGCTTGCTAATTTAGCAGGTAAAAATACGGTCTTTACTAAGATATTTAGGGGTGGTGGAGCATACCATCATTATATTCCTGCGGCAGTAAATCAAATTACATCAAAAGAAGAATTTGTAACTGCATACACGCCCTATCAAGCGGAAATTAGTCAGGGAACACTACAGGCAATATTTGAATTTCAGACTATGATTTGTGAGCTGACAGGTATGGAGGTAGCCAATGCCTCTGTTTATGATGGCGCTTGTGCGGCAGCCGAAGCAGTTATTATGTGCCTGGAGAGAAAAAGAAATAAAGTCATTATTCCTGCCACCTTAAGTCCAGGCATAAGTAAAACCATTAGCACCTATGCACATGGAACCAATACTCAAATTGTTAAGGTTGGTATGGAAAAGGGTCTTATTAACTTAGAGGAGCTTAAAAGTGTTCTTGATGAAGAAACTGCTTGTGTGGTAGTACAGAGCCCTAACTATTTTGGATTACTGGAGGATTGTGCAGAACTGGAGAAATTGATTCATAATAGAGGAGCAAAATTTATATTAAGTTCTAATCCTATCTCTCTTGGTATGTTAAAAACACCTGGAGAATACAGCGCAGATATTGCGGTTGGAGAAGGTCAGCCCTTAGGGTTAAGCCTATCTTTTGGAGGTCCTACCTTGGTTTCATGGCAACAACGAAGGAACTTATGCGTAAACTGCCAGGTAGAATTGTAGGAGAAACCAACGATACCAGGGGAGATCGTGCTTTTGTATTAACTTTACAGGCAAGGGAACAGCATATTAGAAGGGAAAAGGCACTAAGCAGTATTTGCTCCAATCAGGCTTTATGCGCTCTGACTGCCAGCGTATATATGAGTATAATGGGCAAAGCAGGATTACAGCAAGCAGCGTTACTTAGTATGTGCAAAGCACACTATTTAGCAAATCGTTTATTAGAAATAAAGGGCTTTTCTTGCCCCTACGAAAGTGAGTTTTTCCATGAATTTATAACTGTATTTGATGGAGACAGGAATAAACTGCTCTTAACTTTGGAACAACATGGGATATTAGGTGGTTTACCAATGGATAACCCAGTAGAGGGAAGTATTCTGTGGTGCGCGACTGAGATGAATACCAAGGAAGAGATAGACGAGATGATAGACATTATAAAGAAGGAGGTGGAAGCATGAAATTAATTTTCGAAAAAAGTGTTCCTAACCGAGGAAATGATATGTTACCATCTCTGGATGTTCCAGAATATGAAATTAATAAACAATATACAAGGAATGTCACACTTAACTTACCAGAAATATCTGAAACTGATGTAAGCAGACATTACACAGAACTGGCAGGAAGAACTTATGGAGTAAATCATGGTTTTTATCCCCTTGGTTCTTGTACAATGAAATACAATCCTAAGATCAATAATGAAATGGCGGCGCTATCAGGATTTAGTAATATTCATCCATTACAGCCAGAGTATTCCATGCAAGGCTGCCTTGCGGTATTTGTCCTTCTTGAGGAATATCTGGGTGAAATTACAGGTATGGATGCTTTTACATTTCAACCTGCAGCTGGAGCACATGGTGAATTCACAGGTCTTAAATTAATTAGAGCTTATCATGAATCTAATGGGGATAATAAAAGAAATAAAATAATTGTACCTGACTCAGCACATGGAACAAATCCAGCCAGTGCTGCAATGGCGGGATTTGAAGTAGTAAATATTCCTTCCACCAAGGATGGATTTGTAGACAAGAAAGCCTTGAGAAATGCTGTGGGTGATGATACGGCAGGTTTTATGCTAACAAATCCCAATACCGTAGGACTATTTGATAAGAATATATTAGAAATTACAAACATCATTCATGAGGCTGGTGGTCTAAATTACTATGACGGAGCTAATTTAAACCCAATTATGGGAATTGCAAGGCCTGGAGACATGGGTTTTGATGTGGTACATTTAAATCTTCACAAAACCTTTTCAACACCTCATGGAGGCGGCGGACCAGGAGGCGGTCCGGT
>DALYNO010000625.1:0-2146 GCA_031975295.1 Anaerocolumna sp.
GTAAGTTCATTTCCAGAAGCATCATACTAACGTAGTTTTTTCGTATCTTCATTCTTTTTCCAAGTAATATCCATCTTTTTACCATTTGAAATATAGTATCCTTTACCACTGGCATTTTCTAAATCCATGGTCTGATAATCATTTTTATCAATATCCCATTCCTTTACAAATTGAATCAAGATATTTTTGAAGGTAAGCTGTTCTTTTGTATTATAGTCAATATGTTTATCATTAAATTGGAATCTGTTATAAGCCTGTTTTTTATCATCATATGTAAAATATGGACTGGCATAACTTGAGAACTTCAGCGTTACTTTACCTATGGTCTCACTCTGCGGCATGGATACATTCTCACTAAATTTAAAATGAGATTCATATCCTTCTTTATATTTCGTTTCATATCCCTTTATTTTAGTACCCTCTAAAATACCTGCCTTAGATGCAAATGCATTATGAGGAGCCTTAATGGCATTATCTCTGTAAAATACAATTTCACCTATACCTGATAAACCACTTAAGGTATCAATACCTAGTTTCTTAATCTTTTTGGTTGCATAGGTTGTCTCACCAAAATGTACATAAATAGCATTATATTCATCAGCAATACTTACAAAATAATGTCTGGCACTTCTTGTAGAGCCGATTCTTTTCTCATTTAATTCTTCAAATATTCCCATAAGCCTCGTAATACCACCCTCTACAATGGCCTCGTATAGAATAGAAGCCTCAGAAAGTCCACTTTGGGGAGATGCTAATTTAATATTATTAAACATAATAGCATAGGGTCTATTTTCTCCCACTTCCTTTGGTACCCATAACCCAGTTAATTTACTCTTTACTTCATTATCATGTGTTTCTATGGTGGGAGTTGGTGCATCCGTAGGGGTTGGTGTATTTAAAACCACTGATGGTGTAACAACGATATCTTCTTCCTTATTCTTATCCTTTTTACTGCAGCCTATGAGAGCAAGGGCAGTAAGGGAAATCAAACATAATAATATATACTTCCTCATTTTAGCACCTACCTATATATTTTTAATTCTTCTAATACATGTTCTTGTTTTTTTTCCATAAGGAGACGTTCCTCTTCTTCCATATGATCATATCCAAATAGATGCATCATGCTGTGAGCTACCAAAAAGGCTAATTCCCTTTTCATGGAATGTCCATATTCTGCTGCCTGATCTATTACCTTATCTACGGATATAATAATATCCCCCAATAAAAGCTCTCCGGTTTCCGGATTAAAGTAACTGTCAGCATCCTCCTCTACATGAGAAAAATCCGACGGTGTTACATAATCAATTAACGGAAAAGAAAGAACATCTGTGGGGGCATCTATACCTCTGTATTCCAGGTTAATTTCTTTGATTCCTTCATTGTCTGTAATAATTACATTTAATTCCACTTCATAAGGACAATTCTCAACGTCAAGGGATTTTTCTACTACTTCGTTAATTATGGACTCATAGTCTAAATCCAGTTTCTTTTCAGCTTCATACTCTAAATTTAATGACATAGTACCCTCTTATCTTTCTTTTTCTCCAATTACGCGCTATTGTTTCAACCCTTGTGTATTAAGAAATAGGATTTATAATACAATATAATTATAGATTTAAAAAGAACTCCTTTAATCTATGGAATTGCTTAATCGTTAATCCTGATTCATCCAAGCTGTTTTTACATAATCGCATTGTAAAAAGTTCTTCTATGGCTTTATTGGTTAACTTTTTTAAATCAGTCTCTTCTTTATTCCTAGCCTCTTCCAGATTTCGTCTTAGAAATTCCTTGGCAGATAAGACACTGATTGTTAAATTCACCACTGCTCCCTCTGGTGATGCTGGTTTAGCATATTTTAGATTGTGGCTCTTTATAATATTTATGACTTCATGAGGTAGATGATACTCCATAGCATACTGTATTCCTTCTTTCAGATAATCATCCCCCTCTAATTTACCTATTTCATGATACAGTCCACCAGCTTTTGCCAACCCTCCGTTAAGGTCTGCATATAGGGCAGCTTGTCCTGCTATTTCACCCACCATAAGAGCATGTTCATAAACTTTTGGTGCCTTTAGGCGAAATTTTGTTAAGAGTGGAAAATCTTCTGCTAGTATTTCTGTAAGGGTATGCTCCTGGTTTTCCA
>DALYNO010000626.1:0-636 GCA_031975295.1 Anaerocolumna sp.
TAACATAGGAGGTTTTTAACTTTAAGCTAAAGCTAGCTGGGGACGCACCGGCAGACCCGGTGGTTTATTTTTATTGTGATACAAAAAAAGGACACCTTTCAAAAGTTTTATTTTTGAAAAGTGTCCTAAAAGTGCAATTGAATTTTATAAGGATGCTTGAAATTATTTATAACTATTTCAAACTATGGACTGTCAATTTACTGTCCTTGAGTTTCTCGACATGCGCAAACCCTTGATTTTACTGGACTTTTCAGTCCTTGTTCTTCATCGTCGGGAACAATAACACATCCCTAATCGCCGCAGAATCAGTAAGTAACATTACGAATCTATCAATACCAATTCCGATACCGCCTGTAGGTGGCATACCGTATTCTAATGCATTTAAGAAATCTTCATCCATAGAATTTGCTTCTTCATCACCAGCTGCTTTTAGAGCTTCCTGTGCTTCAAAACGTCCTCTTTGATCAATTGGATCATTTAATTCAGAGAAGGCATTGGCCATTTCTCTTCTCGTGATAAATAATTCAAAACGTTCCGTAAATTCTGGATCAGTAGGCTTTCTTTTAGCCAAAGGTGATATATCTACAGGATGATCCATAATAAAGGTTGGCTGTACCAATTCTTCTTCTACAAATT
>DALYNO010000626.1:646-2107 GCA_031975295.1 Anaerocolumna sp.
CTTCAAAGAATAAATTAATAATGTCGCCTTTTTTATGTCTGTTCTCGAATTTAATATGATGTTTTTTAGCTAATTCTTTTGCTTCTTCTTCAGTTTTTACTTCACTAAAGTCAACACCAGAATACTTCTTAACTGCATCCACCATTGTCATTCTGGCAAATGGTTTAGCTAAATCTATTTCTACGCCGTCATAGGATATTGTTGTAGTTCCAAGTACTTCCATTGCAACGGTTCTAAAAAGTTCTTCTGCTAAATCCATCATACCATAATAGTCTGTGTAAGCTTGATATAATTCAAGTAGCGTAAATTCAGGGTTATGTCTAACAGAAAGACCTTCATTACGGAATACACGTCCGATTTCATAAACTCTTTCTAAGCCACCCACAATTAATCTCTTTAAATATAATTCAAGAGATATTCTAAGATGTAAATCTTCATCTAAGGCATTGTGATGTGTAAAGAATGGTCTGGCTGCAGCTCCACCAGCATTAGGTACTAATACAGGTGTTTCTACCTCAATAAAACTCTTATTATCTAAATAATTTCTAATTGCTCTAATTATTAAAGAACGTTTAACGAACGTATCTTTAACTTCTGGATTAACAATTAAATCTACATATCTTTGTCTATAACGGGTATCTGTATCCTTTAACCCATGATATTTTTCAGGAAGGATCTGAAGACTTTTGGATAATAAAACTACTTTCTCTGCCTTTATAGATACTTCTTCTGTATGAGTCTTAAATACTTCACCAGTTATACCAACAATATCGCCGATATCGAATTTTTTAAAATCAGCATATACTTCTTCTCCAACTGCATCCCTTTTTACATAGGATTGTATATTGCCTTTGATATCTTGTATATTACAAAAAGAAGCTTTACCCATTATTCTCTTGGTCATAATACGGCCAGCTATGGATACCACTTTGCCTTCTAAACTTTCAAAGTTCTCAGAGATCTCTGATGAATGATGTGTTACATCATATTTCATTACCTGGAATGGATCTTTATTGTTCTCTTTTAAATCACTTAATTTATTTCTTTTAATTTTTAACAGCTCATTTAAGTCCTGTTCAACTTGAACTTGCTCATTTTGATTCTTTCCTTCAGCCACAGTTCCTCATCCTTTCTGTATTTCAAATACAATTCCAATTGTTTTATTAATTTGACTTTTGGATTTCAAGTATTTTATACTGCAAAATACCGGAATGTGTCTCAACATTAACAATATCCCCAATTCTTGCACCAATAAGGGCTTTACCCACAGGTGATTCGTTGGAGATCTTACCTTTAAGACTATTTGCTTCTGTAGAACCTACGATTTTATATTCCATTTCATCATCAAATTCCACATCAAGAATTTTCACTTTGCAACCTATGTTGATTACGTCAACTTCAACTTCGTCTTCAACAACAACTTCCGCATTCTTAAGAATTTTATCTATTTCTTCAATTCTA
>DALYNO010000627.1:0-2104 GCA_031975295.1 Anaerocolumna sp.
TAAAACATGGGTAAAGTACTTTATAACTTAATCTTTAACAATCTAATCTTATCAGGCAAAGTAATCGTTAAGAATCTCAACTATTTTCTGGCTGGCTCTGCCATCTCCATAAGGATTTACGGCCTGACTCATGCGTGAGTATACCTCTGTATTGGTAACTACTTCTTTAAATTCTGTGTAGATACGCTCTTCATCCGTACCAACCAGTTTTAAGGTACCCGCCTTTATCCCTTCTGGCCGCTCCGTGGTATCTCGTAACACAAGAACAGGTTTACCAAGACCAGGAGCTTCTTCTTGAATCCCTCCACTATCTGTTAAAATAAGATAAGCATGATTTAAAAAATTATGAAAATCAAGTACTTCCAACGGTTCAATTATTTTCATTCTTGGATGGTCTCCAAATACTTCCTGTGCAGTTTTTCTTACCACTGGATTCATATGAATTGGATAAACTACTTTAAGATCTGCTATCTCGTCTAATACTTTTTTAATTCCTCTAAATATATGGTAAAGAGGCTCTCCCAAATTCTCTCTGCGATGCGCTGTTAATAGCACCAATCTACTATCCGCTGCCCAATCCAGAACAGGGTGTGAATATCCATCCTTTATGGTTGTATGAAGAGCATCAATGGCTGTATTACCAGTTACATATATGGTATTTTCCTTCTTGCCTTCTCTTAGTAAATTTGCTTTTGTAACTTCAGTTGGTGCAAAATGCAGCACAGCATAAATCCCTACTGACTGTCTGTTAAATTCCTCCGGAAACGGTGCATGCATATCATATGTGCGTAATCCAGCTTCCACATGACCTATTGGAATTCCTAAATAAAACCCAGCCAATCCTGTAGCAAATGTAGTTGTTGTATCTCCGTGAACCAGCACTATATCTGGCTGTTCCAGCATAAGAATTGCTTTCATTCCCTCTAATATTTTAATTGTAACATCAAATAACGTCTGATTTGTGGTCATTATAGCTAAGTTATATTTAGGTTCTATCCTAAAACAATGTAATACTTGATCCAACATTTCCTTATGTTGACCAGTTACACATACCACAGTTTCAAATTTACCCTGTTTTTCTAGTTCTTTCACAAGGGGCGCCATTTTAATAGCCTCTGGTCTAGTACCAAATACGACCATTATCTTTTTCATATATTTTCTATCAACCTTTTCCTTTTTTATTAAAAGTTTTTATACGGATTAGTATTATAATTACAGTTAGTAATAGTATTAACATAACAGCTGTAGATACCACAGTAAAAATTATGGAATCTTTATTTTCATCAATCACATTTTTAATTGTGGGCTTTGTTGTACTTACTTTAATATTTAGGAATTCATAGCATTTCGTATTCAAATCTGCATCTATGATTACACTATCTTTGGTTAAATTCCAACGATTGGCTTTTACTTGAAGCAGCTCTTCTACAAATGATAAGTTGGATTCATCTGTGCCTCCTACTGCAAGAATTGCTCTGCCATCTGCAAATGGCGACTGCATTAATTGTAAGACAGCGATTTGAGAAGCATAATTATCTGATAGAATTAATCCCTCATTACTTTCAAACTTATCTCCATTGGAGGAATACCTAAAACTTAAATCCTTGTTAATCTGCTGTAAAAACTTATTATTTACATAGGTACCGACTGTTATAATGTTGTAGTTTGCATCATCTTTTGTAAATTCGCTTGCTCGTTTTACCTTTAGACTTCCATAAGGGTTGATACTTTCACCATACATAGATACTATTTGTGCCAATACATTTAAATCCGTCTTAGTTGGCTTGTCCGATACAATAAGCATAAGGTCTTTGTATATACCTAGATTCTGAAAAGGTGCTGGCATAATATCAAAAGAAATAGCGTTACTATTTCCTTTGGGAAAATAAAAGGTAGAATCCTCTGTGATATATGCCCAGGGCATTTCCTCCTGTCTGGGGCTACAAAACAAATCTGGAATCTCTAATTCAAAAGCTATGGAAATCGTATTGCCACTTGTGCCCAGCACATCAGCTGGAAAACTAAATGTTAGTTCATCACCTGTGGCGTTCTCTAATAGTAATTTCTTACTTGCTACAGGAACATCACCCCAATAAACGGTAAT
>DALYNO010000628.1:0-2099 GCA_031975295.1 Anaerocolumna sp.
ATAAGTTGTTTTCTATTCTTTATTTTTGTTCCACTTTTGCCTTCATCTGCATAGATATGGACCAGCTCATATCCATTTCTTTCAGCATATTCTGCAAAAAATTTTTGCTGACTGGCAAGACTATCCAGTTGTTCCTCTTTACTGGTGGATACTCTGCAATAAGCCACAGCTCTCATATCTTTTCTCCATAAGCTTTACCTTCAAGACCTTCCAATATAAGATCTGCTAAATATTTCGCGGTTTGTTCTTTGGTATTTGGATTATGTATTTGAAGGGTATACTTTTGTTTATTCCGTGGCTTTTGATTACTTGGAACCTGTTTAAATTGTTGCTCCTGTTGTAATTGTTTCATTTTTCCTGCCAAATGCTTTTTTTAATATTATGACAGTATGTCCCTTATTATGCTTAAAATAAAATACTCTTTAACAGCATTCACAATTGAATCCTGTTAAAGAGTACTATAGTAAACAACCAAATCTCTTACTTATTATGGGGTCAAAAAGTATTTCCCTTCCTTAATACCTACAAAAACACATGGCCTTTCGACTCTGGTATTATTAAATACCAACTGATAAGATAATGAAGTTTAAGATAAATAAACCAGTAGCAACCCAAAGTATAGGATGAACCTCTTTTGTTTTTCCTTTGCAAACTTTAACGATGCAGTAGAAGAAGAAACCAGCTGCAATACCGTAAGAAATGCTATAGCATAGTGCCATAAAGATTGCTGCAAAGAATGCAGGAAGTGCTTCTTCAAAATCAGTCCAATTCACTTCTTTAAAGGAAGCTAACATCATAATACCAACTGCAATTAATGCAGGTGCTGTAGCTTGTGCTGGAACAACACCAACAAATGGTGCTAAGAAAATACTAAGCAGGAAAAGTACTGCTGTAACAACTGCTGTTAAACCTGTACGTCCGCCGGCACCAATACCCGCTGCACTTTCTACATATGTTGTAGTGTTTGATGTACCAAAAATCGCACCGATAGATGTTGCAACTGAATCTGCAAATAGGGCTTTATCCATCTTGGATTTAAAACCATTACCATCTTGTAAGGCTTTTTCATCTGCATCATCAAAGATTCCAGTTCTTTTACCAGTTCCAATAAATGTTCCTAAAGTATCAAATGTATCGGATAAACTAAATGCGAATATAGTCATTAAAACCAAAGGTATTCTGGAAGCATCTGCAAATAATGACTGCATACCGTTCTTACCAAAAGCAGCACCGAAAGTCTGTCCTAACTGTGTGAAGGAATCAGCTACACCACTCTCCAAAGCAAGTCCTTTAAAGCTTACAACGCCCATTGGGATACCAATAATTGTTGTAGCCACAATACCAATTATGATTGCGCCCCTAACTTTAAGTATAAGTAAAACAAACATAAGTACAATACCAATTAAAGCTAAGATTACTTCAGGTGAATTAAATTTAACAAGAGAAGGAACAATACCTGAATCTGCAATAACTGTTCCGCCTTCTAATACTATGTTTCTACCAGGATCAGAAGTAAATTCTAACAATCCTGCATTCTTAATACCGATATAGGCAATAAATATACCAATACCACCACCAATTGCACTTTGTACACTAGAAGGAATGGCTTTAATAATCAATTTACGAATTTTAGTTACGGTAATTAAAACATTAATAAGACCGCATAAAAATACCATTGCTAATGCTTCTTCCCAAGTAAATTGTAATGCAAAACAAACTGTAAAAGTAAAGAATGCATTAAGTCCCATACCTGGTGCCTGTGCATAAGGAACATTTGCAAAAAGCCCCATTACTAAGGTGCCTGCTACAGATGCTATAATGGTAGCTAAAAATACAGCTCCGCTTGGCATTCCTGTCTGGCTTAACATTTGAGGATTGACAAAGATGATATACGCCATTGCAAAAAAGGTAGTAATACCTGCTACAATTTCTGTAGAAACAGTTGTGCCGTGTTTCTTAAGTTTGAAAAATTTTTCCATATCCTTCTCCTTTGAACGATTTATCATAAGAGTTATTTCAACTCTTAGTTTCAAATAAGTTACACATATTTAAACTTTTTATAAACACAAAGTTTGAAATACAAAACTAATTATACGTGA
>DALYNO010000629.1:0-2098 GCA_031975295.1 Anaerocolumna sp.
CATTAAATATAGCTATTGCGTTAGTTGTCTTGTTTAATGCTTTATTTTCTAGGGAAGTACTAAATATGGCTGCGTTCCCTACTATACTTTTATTTACAACTATTTTCCGTATTTCATTAAATGTATCTTCAACAAGGTTAATTATCACAACTGGTGAACCTGGTAACGTGGTTGAAACTTTTGGTAGTTTTGTTGGTGCAGGTGATCCCATAGTTGGTATTATAGTATTTGTTATTTTAATTGTTGTTCAGTTTATGGTAATCAATAAAGGTTCTGAGCGTGTTGCTGAAGTTACTGCAAGATTTACATTGGATGCAATGCCAGGTAAGCAAATGGCTATTGATGCAGATTTAAATACTGGTGCTATAACAGATGCTCAGGCAAAAGAAAGACGTGAAAAAATTCAGGAAGAATCGGCTTTTTTTGGTTCTATGGATGGTGCAACCAAGTATGTAAAGGGTGATGCCGTAGCAGGGCTTATCATTACAATTATAAACTTGGTGGGTGGTATAGCAATGGGCGTTTTAAGACAAGGCATACCATTGGCTGAAGCTTTTGATAAATATACAGTATTAACAATCGGTGATGGACTAGTAAGCCAGATACCTGCACTTTTAATATCTCTGGCTACCGGCATTCTTGTAACGAAAGTATCCAAAGAAGCTGATGTTGGTGATGTCCTTTTAAAGCAACTTTTTTCTATACCTAAAGTATTATATATGGTTGGTGCTAGTATTGCTTTTCTTGGTATAGCCACACCATTAAATGATTTTATATTTATATTATATGGTATTGTATTTATTATTTGCGGTAGAGTGATCTCTAATAAAATTGGAGAAAGCAGTATAGAGGAGCAAGCTTCTACAGAAGAAATTGAAGGAGATGAAATCAGAAGGCCAGAGAATGTAGTCTCCTTACTGAATGTAGATCCTATAGAATTGGAATTTGGTTATGGTATTATTCCTTTAGCCGCTGTGAACCAAGGTGGGGATTTATTAGACCGTGTTGTTTTAATTCGACGGCAGATTGCATTAGAGCTTGGTTGCGTTGTTCCTACCATTCGTCTGCGGGATAATATTCAATTAAATCCAAATCAATATGTAATTAAAATAAAAGGTGTGCCAATTAGTGACGGTGAGATTTTATTTGACCACTATATGGCCATGAATCCTGGTTATGTGGAAGAAGAAATTACAGGAATTCCAACCTTTGAACCCTCTTTTCATTTACCGGCCATATGGATTACAGAGAGTCAGAGAGAGAGAGCTGAGTCGTTGGGCTATACTGTAGTTGATCCCCCTTCTATCATAGCAACTCATATTACAGAAGTTATTCGAAGTCATATTCATGAATTAATGACAAGACAGGATGTACAAAATCTTATTAATAATATTCAGGAAGCAAATGGTGCACTAGTTTCTGAATTGGTTCCTAAACTTTTAGGCATTGGTGAAATACAAAAAGTATTACAGAATCTTTTAAGAGAAGGTATATCAATTCGCGATTTAATTACTATCTTTGAAACCCTTGCGGATTATGCACCTACAACTAGGGATACAGATGTTTTAACTGAATATGCAAGACAAAGTCTAAAACGTGCCATTTCAAATAAATATTTTCCTAACGGTGAAACAACAAGCGTCGTTACTCTTGATCCTAAAATTGAACAGGAAATCATGGGTGCTGTAAAACAAACAGAACAGGGTGCATTCCTGTCTTTAGACCCTGAAAAAACGAAAGATATATTAGATTCTGTAGAAGAAGAAGTTGGGAAATTAGAAAACATAGGTAAAAATCCTATTGTAATTACTTCTCCAATTGTCAGAATGTATTTTAAAAAATTAACGCAGGACTATTTTAAGGATTTAATAGTTATATCCTACAATGAAATTGAATCCAATGTTGAATTACAGTCTATAGGGATGGTGACGGTTTAGTGATAATTAAAAAATTTCAAGCACAAACAGAAACAGAAGCTATTATATTAGCTAAAAATGAGCTTGGTAAGATGCTATTGTTATGAATATTAAAACGATTTCACCAAAGGGGATTTACCGTTTATTTAAAAAACCTTTGGTTGAAATAACAGCAGCAATTG
>DALYNO010000630.1:0-2072 GCA_031975295.1 Anaerocolumna sp.
TCGTGTTATAACACAAATAATCAGAGAAAAGGAATTCTAATGCATTTCCATAGGCGCATTTACACTTTCTGTTTTGTACATATTGCCAATGAAAATTTATATAATAGGGCTTTTGTCGGGCAACTCAAAGGATGAATGTGGGGCTAATTATGTCATCAAATTAAAAACATGTTGTGGAACTTTGGGATATTATCATCTGATATACTGGTAAATGAAGCACAGAAAGACTGGCATGTAAATCTTATGATTTTTTGGGAGACGGAACGGTAGATGAACTTATTAGTATTCAGGGACATGCAGATGAATTGTTTGCAGTAAAGGTCAAAAATTCAGCTGGAAAATGTGCTTATATTCTCGGATGGAGGGTATACGAAGAGATTTTGGAGTGAGATGATTACATTAGGAATTTCACTGGAAAAGAAAATGTAAAGGAAAATGTAAAGGAAACATATGGAATAAATTCGCAATCAGAGCATGGATGAACAGTGTGTAGATTTTTTGGATAAACATGATGGGATGTGATACCATATTCGATATGCTTGTAAATTCTAGGTAATGAAAACATTTATCACGTTATAATTCATCTTGACAGTTGATCAGTTTAAGTATATACTGATGTTGGTTTAGAACTAAACTGATAAAACGAATCAGAAAGGAATTGTAATAATGGCAAAGGTTTTATTTATAAAAGGAACTCCTCAGGATGAAAACAAATCAAGAAGTATGAAAGTTGCTAGAGTATTTCTTGACGAGTACAAGAAAGCAAAGCCAACAGATGAAGTGGTAGAATTAGATATATATAAAATGGATATTCCATTTATTGATGCAGAAGTATTAGATGGATGGGGGAAATTAAGAACAGGAGCAGATTTACCAGTAATTGTACTTCAGAAGATTGGAGCAATTAATGAATTGACAACACAGTTTATGAATGCTGATAAGTATATTATTCAATCATCAATGTGGAATTTAGGAATTCCTCCAATGTTAAAAGCTTATATTGATACAGTAGCGGTTCCTGGAGTGACATTTAAATATACAGAAGATGGTCATTTGGGTTTATTAGAAGGTAAAAAAGCTATCCATATTCATGGGTCTGGTGGCGTTTACTCAAATACAACAGGTATTGAGCATACAGATTCCTATATAAAGGGAATCTTAAACCTTATGGGAGTAGAATGTGCACCAACAGTATTCGTGGAAGGTGTTGACCATTTCCCAATGAAGAAGGAAGAAATTATTGAAGCTGCAATTGAAAATGCAAAAGAAGCAGCAAGAGCATTTTAAGATTATTACGAATAGAAAGTCCATTTAGAAAAATGGACTTTTCATTTTCGGAAAGGTAAAGTGGATTTTATATGGATAGAAGTGATTGTCGAAAAATAGATTTGGAGTTTGGATTATGGGATTCTATTGTCCGTATATATAAAAGTAATTTAAGAGAATCCAATGTAATATTAGAGAGTTTAGGGCTCACCAATGCACAAGCAGATATATTGTTGACGATTTCTATATCAGAAAGGTTATCACAAAAAGAGCTTGCCGATAAGTTACTTGTCACAAAGGGAAATATTACTCAGCTATTAAAGAAATTAGAAGAAACTAATTTGGTGGAACGTGATAGAGAGTGGAAAACAAATTACATTTCACTAACTGATAAAGGACATGAAATAGTAAACAAAGTAAAGCCGATTTTAAGCAATTATCAAAAGAGGTATTTTGAAAGACTGTCTAATGATGAAAAAAAACAATTGTTACAGTTTTTAGAGCGTATTTGAATGTGATTTTTCACTATGTCGTTAATTACATGAAATATCAAGCTTAAGCATGATTCTTAACTTGAGTTTATAGCTGTGTTTTCATTGAGGGCAGAACAGGCAGTACTAAACCCAAAGAAATAA
This sequence comes from Anaerocolumna sp., assembly GCA_031975295.1. Classification (GTDB taxonomy): domain Bacteria; phylum Bacillota; class Clostridia; order Lachnospirales; family Lachnospiraceae; genus Anaerocolumna. Next base: position 1,902 of record DALYNO010000630.1, read on the forward strand.
TTGAAATTCTAGTGATTCATTGTGACTTTGGTTGACAATATTGAATCATAGTGAAGAAATAATAATGCACCCTATCATATAAAGAGTTGCCCGACAAAAGCCCTATTATATAAATTTTTATTGGCAATTTGTACAAAACAGAAAGTGTAAATGCGCCTATGGAAATGCATT
>DALYNO010000631.1:0-2067 GCA_031975295.1 Anaerocolumna sp.
GAAATATGGTATAAAAACCGTTGCCAGCATGAACCCTGTTATGATTGACGGAACAGGAATGTGCGGTGGCTGCCGCCTATCTGTTGGTGGTAAAATGAAATTTGCTTGTGTGGATGGGCCGGATTTTGATGGGCATGAAATAGATTTTGACGAGGCTATGGAGAGGTCGCTTATGTATAAGGACTTTGAAAGAAAAGCCTATGAAGAGACTTGTAACCTTTTGAATAAGGAGGTGGTATAAATGCCTAATATGTCATTACATAAAAATGAAATGCCAACAAGAGACCCAGAAGTAAGAAGTCGTAATTTCTTGGAAGTTTCCTTAGGATATTTGGAGGAACAAGCAATCGATGAGGCGAAACGTTGTTTAAACTGTAAACATAAGCCCTGTGTTGGTGGATGCCCAGTACAAATCGATATTCCAGCATTTATATTGGAAACTGCCGCCGGCAATTTTGAAAGGGCATATGAGATTATATCTGAATCCAGTTCTTTGCCAGCAGTATGTGGAAGGGTATGTCCTCAGGAAAGTCAATGTGAGCAAAGATGTGTAAGAGGAATAAAAGGCGAACCTGTTGCCATTGGAAGGCTTGAAAGGTTTGTAGCAGATTGGCATAATACCAATATGCAGATAGACAATAGTCAAGACTCCAATGATCTTTCTGTCAAAACTAAGCCGGTAAAACGAATTGCCAATGGGCATAAAGCAGCAATTATCGGATCTGGTCCATCTGGACTTGCTTGTGCCGGAGATCTAGCTAGAGCTGGTTACGAAGTAACCATATTCGAAGCCCTGCACTTAGCTGGAGGCGTATTGGTATATGGAATACCTGAATTTAGGCTTCCCAAATCCATTGTTAGGCAAGAAATTAATACACTAAAAGAGTTAGGGGTAAAAATTGAAACCAATATGGTGATAGGTAAAGTTCTTTCCATAGATGAGCTGATAGAAGATTATGGTTTTGAGACAGTATTTATCGGTTCTGGGGCTGGACTGCCAAGATTTATGGGGATTCCAGGGGAGAATTTAAAAGGTGTTTATTCTGCCAATGAATATTTAACCCGTGTGAATTTAATGAAAGCTTACCAGCCTACGTCTAGAACTCCTATTCAGAAGGCTGATAAAGTGGCTGTTGTTGGTGGTGGTAATGTGGCAATGGATGCAGCTAGGTGCGCAAAGAGAATGGGCGCAAACCAAGTGTATATTGTATATCGCAGATCAGAAGAGGAACTGCCAGCAAGATTAGAAGAAATTGAACACGCCAAAGAGGAAGGAATAGAATTTAAGTTATTAACAAACCCCATTGAAATTCTAGCTGATGATAAAAAGTTTGTTAAGGGTATGAAATGTGTGGAAATGATATTAGGAGAGGTAGATGAGTCAGGAAGACGTAGTCCAATATTAAAAGAAAACTCAGAGTTTGTATTAGAAGTAGATTGTGTTATTATGTCAATCGGCACTTCTCCAAATCCTTTAATAAAATCCACAACCAGTGGTCTTGAAACTCAAAAATGGGGTGGTATTATTGTAGAAGAATCCACAGGATTAACTTCCAGACCAGGTGTTTATGCTGGTGGAGATGCTGTAACTGGTGCGGCAACTGTAATTCTAGCCATGGGAGCTGGTAAAGCTGCTGCCAAAGCAATGATAGAATATATGGAACAAAAAGAATAAGAAACTTTTAACAAGTTTGTTAAATAAAAGATTAATTCATATAAGCAGAATTAACTGTAAACATTAGGGTACCCCCTAAATATTTACAGTTAATTTTGCTTTTTTCATTATAATAGTCTTTGAAATATACACAATAAAAAGAAAAGAATCCTATGAAATTTAGTTGTATTCATAGAATAAAATTATACTAAAGGTGTAAGCTTGATATTTTATTGTCAAAATATATTAAAAAACCCTCAAATCAAGTCTTGGCATTGTGCTTTTTGTCTATTTTGCCATTGTAAACGAAAATTGCCTATGCTATAATCACTAACTGTATTTAAAAATTACTAAGATAAGGTGACTAACTATTAAAAGTCAATAATTTTTTTTGAAAAGTATTATATAAAAAT
>DALYNO010000632.1:0-2060 GCA_031975295.1 Anaerocolumna sp.
GAAACGGAAGTTAAAAATTTAGAAGGAGTTAAGTTTGCTTCAGTAGATTTTGTTTCAAAGAAACTTACGTTGGAAACTGATGATAGCATTAGCATTTCCAAGTTAAGTGAAAAGATAGAAGGTATAGTAAAAAAAATAGAGCCGGATGTTAAGGTTACTTTTGAGGGGAATACCTTCAAGTCTAAAACAAAAGAAAATGATAACGACGAAGATGAAGACAACCACAAAAAAGAAATAGCAAAGCTTGTGATTGGTGGTGCTATATTTGCAGTTGGAATGATTTTCAATTTCCAGAATTGGCTTGAGCTGACTATATTTTTAATAAGCTATATCATAGTTGGCGGAAGTGTTGTTTTACGAGCAATAAAAGGTATCACTCGAGGTCAGGTATTTAGTGAACACTTCCTTATGAGTATTGCTACTATTGGTGCTTTCTTTGTCGGAGAGTATCCGGAGGGTGTAGCTGTTATGATGTTCTATCTGGTTGGTGAACTGTTCCAGGATATGGCTGTAGATCATTCCAGAAAATCAATTAGTTCATTAATGGATATAAGACCTGACTATGCAAATCTGAAAGTAGGAAATGAACTGAAAAAAGTATCTCCTGAAGATGTAAGTATTGGAGATATTATTGTTGTAAAGCCGGGAGAAAAAATTCCACTCGACGGCAAGGTTATAGAAGGAACATCAATGGTTGATACATCTGCATTAACAGGTGAATCCGTTCCGCGTGAATTGGAGCCAGGGAAAGATGCATTAAGCGGATTTATTAATAAGAATGGTGTCCTAACGGTTGAAGTAACAAAAGATTACAGCGAATCGACTGTGTCTAAGATTTTGGATTTGGTTCAAAATGCCAGTAGCAGGAAAGCACCAACTGAACAGTTTATAACAAAGTTTGCAAGGTATTATACTCCGGTTGTTGTATTTGGAGCCTTAGCACTTGCAGTAATACCACCGTTAGTGATTCCCGGAGCTACCTTCTCTGAATGGATTTATAGAGCCTTGGTATTCTTAGTGGTATCCTGCCCATGTGCACTAGTGATTTCAATACCTTTGGGATTCTTCGGCGGTATTGGAGGAGCATCAAAGAGAGGTATATTGATAAAAGGTAGCAACTACCTTGAAGCCTTAAATAATGTAGAAATAGTTATTTTTGATAAGACAGGGACTTTAACCAAAGGGGTATTCAAAGTTACAGAAACAAATCCTCAAAATGATTATACAGAGGAAGAACTAATAGAGTATGCAGCATATGCTGAAAGTTATTCAAATCACCCGATTGCACTTTCAATTATGAGTGCCTACAATACCGAAATAGATAAGAATAGAATTGAAAACTACCAAGAAATTGCGGGACATGGGATCAAGGTGAATGTCAACTGCAAAGAAGTCCTTGCTGGCAATACCAGATTAATGGTCAGTGAAAATATTAAATACAATGATGTTGAGACTTTAGGAACTGTAGTACATGTTGCAATAAATAACAAATATGCAGGTAATATCGTTATTTCAGATGAAGTGAAAGAAGACTCAGCACATGCAATTAAAGAGCTCAAATCTCTCGGCATCAAAAAAACGGTAATGCTTACCGGAGATTTAAAGACGGTAGGTGACAAAATTGGAAAGCAGCTAGGTTTGGATGAAGTTTATTCAGAATTGCTGCCTGCTGACAAGGTTGACCAACTCGAATTGCTGGATAGTAAAAAATCCCCTAAAGGAAAACTTGTATTTGTTGGCGATGGTATCAACGATGCGCCTGTACTCGCAAGAGCCGATATTGGAATGGCCATGGGTGGCTTGGGTTCCGATGCAGCGATTGAAGCTGCAGATATCGTAATCATGACCGATGAGCCATCCAAGATAGCATCTGCGATAAAAATAGCAAAAAGAACAAGGAGCATCGTATTTCAGAATATAGTGTTTGCATTAGGTGTTAAAGCCATATTTCTTGTATTAGGTGCATTTGGAGTGGCTTCAATGTGGGAAGCAGTGTTTGCAGACATGGGAGTTGCTATAATTGCAATTTTAAATGCGATGCGAGTAATGAATACGAAAAA
>DALYNO010000633.1:0-2060 GCA_031975295.1 Anaerocolumna sp.
CACTGCTGATCATCGTTGTTATACTGCTAATTGACAATATTAAGAGAAGAATGATTGAAAAGCAGCTCCAGGAAAGCCATGAGGAATTGGCACAAACTTTTGAAGAACTTACAGCTTCCGAGGAAGAACTAAGGGCCCAATATGATACAATTCAAGAGCATTCCCAGGAAATCGAAATATTGAATCAAAAATATGGTATAGCAATTGAAAGTACAGAAAGTGCTGTATGGGAGTATGACATTGCCAACAATTCATTTCATGTCTCCAATAATTTTATAAAAGCCATTAATTCCTCCATCAAAGAAACAGAAGATATTAATAAAATTTTCAGATTACTCTTTAAGGATAATGGACAAGAAAAGTTAATTTCTGAGTTTTATAAATATAAAAATGGTATTACAGATAAGATTAATGTCCAGATTCAGATATATGATCAAAATGATAATAAACGTTGGGTCATAGTTAGAGGAAGAGGCGTAAAAGATTCAAAAGGTGAACTTAATATAGTGCACGGTATATTGATAGAAGTTACCAAGTTAAAAGAGCAAGAGGAATATATTGAATTTCTGGCAAGGCATGACTACTTAACCAACCTGCCTAATCGACTTAGTTTTATGAACAGGTTAAGTGCTGACATAGCCAAAGATAGGCCGGGTGCTATCCTTTTATTGGATATTGATAATTTTAAGAGTATAAATGACACACTGGGACATATGTTTGGAGATAAAATGCTTCAGGATATTGCGTGCCGATTACTTAGCCTGACGGATGATAAATGCTTTGTATCAAGGTTTGGAGGGGACGAATTTCTTATACTCATAGATGGTAATAAGGAAACAGGCCATGTTGAAAAGTACATAGAAGAACTGAAAGCAATATTTCATGACCCTTTTATACTAAAAGGAAAGGAATATTACATACAATTTAGCATTGGCATTACATACTATCCTGAAGATAGTCTTAACATTGATCAATTGTTAATTAATGTAGATACTGCCATGTACCATGTTAAGAAAAGTGGAAAAAATAGTTACATGTGTTACAGCGAAGACATGTTGGATGAGCTTAAGGGCAAATCTGAAATTGAGCAGATTCTAAGAAATGCGTTAAAAGATGATGGATTTGCATTAGCATATCAACCACAGGTTAATGTGGAGACAGGTGAGATTGAAGAGTTTGAAGCCTTAATTAGACTTAAGAAGCATAGAATATCTCCGGCAACATTTATCAATGTTGCAGAAGAAACAGGTCTTATTATAGAAATAGGGAGATGGGTTACAAGAGAAGTTATTAGACAAATAGTTTGTTGGAGGGAGAAAGGTTACGAGTTAAAACCAGTAGCCATTAACTTTTCAAGCAAACAATTAAAAGACACGGAATATTTTAATTTTCTTACCAATACCATTACAGAATATGGAATTGATAGTAGGTATTTAGAAATAGAAATAACAGAAAGTATTCTTATGGAACAAACAGAGGAAACAATGAGCTTTTTAACACGAATAAAAGAACTTGGTATTCGAATTGCTTTGGATGATTTTGGTACGGGTTATTCCTCTCTTAATTACTTAACCTTTATTCCAGTAGATAAAATAAAATTGGATAAATCACTGTGTGAAAAATTCTTAAAACTTGATAATATAAAAGTTATGAATAGTCTTATTGCCCTGGCACATAGTTTGCAATTGGTGATAACAGCAGAGGGAATTGAAGAGGTTGAACAATTTAAACGGTTAAAATCTGGCGGATGTGATTATATCCAAGGGTACCTTTTTAGCAGGCCATTGTTTGAATCTGAATTGGATACCATTTATGGCTGTAATCTTTTAGAAAAAATTAATATTGTATAGTCAAAAAAGAGAGGCTGTTGTAACAGGCTCTCTTTTTTTATGTGAAAATTGGTTATCTTTGTATATTTTACTTTATAGTTGGTTAGCTTATAACTATCAAAAATAATAAAGGAGTAGTATATGAAAGAAAGTCCTGATAAAACATTAGATGGTACCCATAATAAAAGACTTAATAATGTAAGAGCCACTAACAAGGAAAATACAGCCGCA
>DALYNO010000634.1:0-2053 GCA_031975295.1 Anaerocolumna sp.
AGATAATCAATTCCTGTCCATAGATATTGACCAGAAATATATGCCTTATCTCTAACTGCCCTCCAAGCCTCAAAGGAATGACTATTTTCACTTCCAAGGAAGGGTTTATCCGGAAAACGTTTATGGTCTTCCTCATAATATTGCTCTTTATAGTTATAACCAACCACATCAAAGGAGTCAATGTATCCTAGGTGTGTAGATAATTCAGGGAAAGCAACTGCCGCAGTAACGGGCCTTGTTAAATCATGTTTCTTCACTATGTTGGTTAGCTTTTTGGCTATTACGGAGAGTCTTTCTGCATTGGGCCTATTTTCGTTATAGACTCTTTCAGAGGCAGGTTTATTCTTATCGTTATTTCCTGTCATATCCTCAAAAAGGGGATGACAGTAAGGATCATTAGGGTAGTCTATTTCATTACCAATACTCCACATAATAATGCTTGGGTGATTTCTATCTCTTTTAATTAAGTCTGTTAAATCCTTTTCATGCCATTCATGGAAGTCTTCAAAATAACCTTGAAGTCTAGGCGGATAAACATTATGACCATTCCACCATTTGTTTTTTGGGCCTTCCCATTCATCAAAGGCTTCATCCATAACCAAGAAACCCAGAGCATCACATAAATCATAAAGTTCAGGCATATGGGGATTGTGACTCATTCTAATGGAGTTACAGCCCATTTCTTTCAGTAGGCTTAACCTTCTATACCAAACAGAAGGAAGTACAGCAGCCCCTAAGCAGCCAGCATCATGATGAAGACACACACCTTTTAACTTCATAGCCTCCCCATTTAGATAAAAACCTTTATTTGCATCAAAAGAGAAGGAACGTATACCGACTTTTTGAAGATGCTGTTCTTCAAATAGAAGTTCATGATCTGCATGAAAAGAGCGGATTATAGTTTTTAAATCGTACAAATAGGGCGTATCCACGGACCAAAGTTTTGGGTTAGGAAGGTATCCCTGCGTAATAAATTCAGCTGTTTCCTGTGGCTGTAATAATCCATTGGTTGTACCAATAAATGTTTCCGTCTGATTCATAACAAGATAACTGTCTACAGTAATAGAAAGTTGCTCCTCTAATGCATTTACTAAGGTATTAGAAACTTCAATTTCAGCAATATCACTATTTACTACAGGTGTCTTAAAAAAGATGCCATTAAACTCGGGATAAACAGCTTCCGCTGCATGTACAGTTACTTTTCTAGTAATTCCTGAGCCTGTAAACCATCTGGAGTCAGAAATATCACTATGATCTACCCTCACACTAATAAGATTGGGTTTATCACCAAAACAAGCAAAAGCTGTAATATTATATCTAAAGGTAGCATATCCAAAAGGACGTTTACCAAGATAGTAACTGTTGCACCACACTTGACTATTCTTGTAGACACCATCAAATGTAAGGAAAATCTGTTTTCCTTTTAGACTTTCCGGAAGATAAAAACAGGTACGATACCAGCCAATTCCTCCTGCAAGGTATCCCGTACCACTGGAGTAGTCTTTAGAAAAAGGCATATGTACAGACCAGTCATGAGGAACGCTGACATCTTCCCAATCCTTATCCTCATATCCTTTATACCACCCATCAGGGCAATCGTTATAATGAAACTTCCAATCCTTTAGCAGAATAGTATTCATAAGAGCCTCCTTAAATTTAATTGCTATATTTCAATTATATAAGCTATCTATAACATTACAATGGAGGATAAACTAATTATTTGTACTATAGCGACATTATTATGTAAATATCAAAATACTACATGTTAAATATAAGATATCACAAGTCTTGAAAATAAAGGAATGAATTCGGTTTCAATCATTAGATTTGATTGTACTATATATTTGCCATTTTACAAGAACTTTACGGTAGTTAGGTTGATTATTAACTATAATCGTGAAGGCTAAAAACATAAGTAGGTGTCCTACCTAAGCAAATGTCAATCATATCAAAATCAACCATGTTAAGTTAAAATATATGTTCTGTTCTGCCTGGGAGAGTAATTCAATGATTGGATTATTTTCTGAAAATAAAAATAAAAAACATTTGCATT
>DALYNO010000635.1:0-2045 GCA_031975295.1 Anaerocolumna sp.
AGCTATACACATTAATATACATACAATAACACCCAATGATAGATAATTAAAGTTACGAGGCACTATTATAATTGTTGATGCAAAAACGATACCTAATATTGCATGGAATAGTCCTGCATAAGCTCTTGAAAAAACATAATCCATTACTTTTGATAATAATAATACACAAGCCGCTGCACCAATCATGATTGGTATAATAACTGCAAAATCTACGTTTTTCACACCATCTGCCATATCCTTATACATTCCCATATAAACTAAAAAGTTAGAAGGACTTAAACCTGGTACAATTACACCTAGACCAATTAATGCTCCTGCTATTGCCCAAGTAAATATGTTTTGTGGTACCTGACCACCAGATAGCATTTGCTCTCCAAATAATAAAAAGGCAAGGCTCAAAAAGAAGGATACAACTAAAATGTTAATATGTTTATTTTTACGACCCTTTTTACCAGCTTGTTTCCATAATGCTGGAATAGTACCTAATATACAACCAACAAAAAACCAAAGTATTTGAACTTCATATGTTCCCAGAAAAAAACTGACTACAAAAGATAGTAAAAAGACACCAACAATACCGCCGAGTCCTACCGGAATAAAATATATCACATTCTTTTTGAAATCTTTGGTAATATGTGCCAGGAAAGAAATAATCCTCTCATAAATTCCAAATACTGCTGCCAAAGCACCACCACTTACGCCGGGCAGAATGAATCCGGAACCAATAAAAAGCCCCTTCACAAAACGTAGTATCCAATCAATCATTTAAATATCCTCCAAAAAATTATACTAGTTGATGATATTCCTTGTATGTTTCATATCACCAATTTAACAGTATACACTTACATAGTATACAAACATAAATCATACCATGTTTCCAAAATTACGTAAAGGATTTTAAGGAAATCTTAAAGATATTCTTTTTGCTCATATACGTATTAACATATTTTAATATCCTTTGATATTATTCTCAATTAGGGAATACCATAGTATTGTTTATCCTCTACTTTTTGACAGCGATAATACCAATTTGCTTACTATCCTCAAGATAGGGTGTCCCATCCAATCCACCTAAAATATCCTCAACTACAAAACCAGCTTGTGTTAACTCCTGAGATATTCTCTCAGGGGTAAATAAGGTCTGATAAGTATAATATACGGAAATTTTATCATCTATCACAATATGAGCATCACAATATACCCTATGTTCTGGATAAAGCCACCTTTTATAAATTACAACATGAGGGTGTGGCCTAAAAAAACCTGTCTCTTGGGTATACCAATTGGTATCCTCTGCCAAAGAATTCCAAAGTGAGTCTGCAGTAACATCTAGAGCAAATCTTCCACCAACATGTAGCCCTTGATAAATATTATTTAACATGGTCCTTCTATCTACGTTGGACATTACACCATAATCCTCATAAATACACATGGCAGAATCATAAGAATCGATACCAAATGGAGTTCTGTAGTCACTAACAAGATAATTCATATTAAGATTATCTTTTCTGGCCTGTTCTCTAGCATAGGTTATGGAGGATACAGATATATCTAATCCAGTAACCTTTACGCCACGTTTTCCAAAATAATGTGAATATAATCCCGGGCCACAGCCTAAATCCACTAATTTCTTACCACTATGTAGCTCTAATCTATCCTGTAGATATTGCTGAACCTTATCCATTCTGTCTTGATTGTAACTAGCGGCATCATGAAAAGAATCTAAGTGAGCCAAAAGCATTTGTGGTGATATGTAGGAATCTGTCCATATAGATTCACCTGATTTATAGAGTTCAGGTTTTTGCAAAACATCATATAAATTCATTATGTCTCCATTCTATTAATTTTATTATATTTATGACTTACCTACTTTTATTCATAGTTGCACTTGATATAATTGATCAAGTAAAACCTAAAACAATGAGATTCATTTTATAACTTGACATGTAGTTGTCATATATTATGCGATATAATATATGAAATGAGTTGTCCGACAAAAGCCCTATTATATAATTTTCATTGGCAATTTGTACAGAACAGAAAGT
>DALYNO010000636.1:0-2045 GCA_031975295.1 Anaerocolumna sp.
TGTGTATTTTTATCTGGCCACCAAGAAGGGTTTAGTTTACCTCTACGTCCACCAAAATCACTTGGACAGTTATAAGTTCCTGCCTCATTACCATTGACCCATAATGTTATATCTGAAGGATAATCAAAATTATATTCATGATCTTCTGAACATACCTCCATAGAAATCTCTACCTGTTTCACTTCCTTACTGGTTAATACATGGTTTGGAAATCGGTATTCTACATATCCTTTACCAAACCATAATAACTTGGCTTTGGTACGATCGGGATTATAGAAACATCTTGGTTCATCCTCCTCATCAATATGCCCCTTTTCACTGACAATACCACAAGTAGGTTCTACATAATAATCTACAAAATTGCCGATTGGCATATTAATGACTTCAGTTTCTTCTTCCAGCAGGCTATGTAAATCAACACCAAACGAATCCAAAGCTTTGGTACTTAACTTCATAGAACCTCTTATACCAGGTAAAAGCATAGTATTGATTAAGCCAGCCTCCTCCAGCAAAGTTAAATGGGCGGCTGTTGATGATCTAGGAAGCTTTAGCTGTTCTGATATCTCATTAATATTCATATCACTTCTATTCAGTAATTTTAGTATTTCAATACGAATTTCGGCGGATAAAGCTTTTGCTAATGCAGCAAGTTGTTTTGTATCATCTAAATTCAATTGAATATGGGTACTCACAATATCCTCCTATTTCATTTACAACAGGATTTCTGTTGCAATCTATCTATTTCGTTGCAATTCATTTTATCATGAAAAAAGTAAAAAGAAAAGACCTATTTCACTTAATTATTACTTATTTTCACTTATAAATAAATTTAAACCTGTCTAAACAAATAAAATGCTACATATATCTCCTAACTAACACCAATGTAAATACTTAGTTTTAACATACTGCATGAATAAAATACATCAACTTTTATGGTACTAAAGTAAATGAATTCCATCCATACAGTCATTGCAGAACTGAGTAATATAATAAGTGCAGTTTAAAGATATAAGTAGCATCTTAAGTTTCATTTGTTTCCAATGAATATAAGTTATTCGATCAATTTATTATTTATTTATTTTACCCAAGCGAATTACATTCCAGGACGCATTTTCCAAAACTGTTGAGAGAACGCCTTGTTCTACATTAGTAGTATTGCTTTGCTTTGGCGCTACATTTTGCAGAATTGCTGAATTAACCGCTTTTAAATCATGTCCTCCCAGTACAATGTGCTCTATCAAACCATAATCCGTAAAGCTCCTAACATCACAAGTAAAGTCAACAGAATCCTCTAAATCTCTATTAACGGCAAAAATTGTAACTTCTTCGGCCTCTTCGTTATATACAGCAACTGAATCTACATCATATACATCTGTATAGTTCTTTGTATCATGTTTTGTTGAATATAAAACTGGCTGAAGGGCAATACCTCTGCCGAACTTAGAAGCATGGAGGTATGGATAATAGATGGATTGTTTCCAGGCAGGTCCATTGGTTTCTGTCATAATTGGTGCAATAACATTAACTAACTGCGCCAAACAAGCCATTTTAACTCTGTCGGCATGCTTCATAAACGTAATCAATAATAAACCTACTAACAGTGCATCTTCAAACGTATATATATCTTCTAATAAAGCTGGTGCCTTTTGCCATGGTTCCTTTTTCATAGTGTTATCATCAGCCTGATGAGAATGATACCATACGTTCCATTCGTCAAAGCTTATATTAATATTCTTCTTACTTCTTTTCTTCGCTTTTACATAATCACAAGTTGCGATAATTGTTTTGATGAAATGATCCGTTTCCATTGATTTTGCTAAGAAATCTTTCGTATCATTTTCCGCATTACCAAAATACTGATGAAGAGATACGTAATCTACATGGTCATAGGTATGTTCAAGAGTTGTTGCTTCCCATGATGGGAATGTTGGCATTCCTGTATTCGAACTGCCGCAGGATACCAGTTCTATTTCAGGATCGATTAATTTCATGGCTTTCGCTGTTTCATATGCAATTCTTCCGTATTCTTCTGCAGTTTTAGAACC
>DALYNO010000637.1:0-2043 GCA_031975295.1 Anaerocolumna sp.
CACCCATTACAATTGGCGCAACTACTGCATTTCATCGTTGGCATAAAGGCGTGATTAGAAATCTCTATGATGGAGTACCTTATATCAAACTTATAATTTTCTTCATTTCTAATAATAACATCATAATCTGTAAATTCTATATAAATTGGAACAATCTCCATAGCCTCCTCTCCTAGCATGCTTTTTCTTAGTCCTGGCATTATTATGTATTCCTCATTATGAAGAAACCGCATGTTTTCCTCTGAAGTATTAGAGACATACCCATTGCCTTTCACATGTATAATATCTGTTGAAGTTACCAGGGATTTAATCCTACCATCCTCATAAAACTGTAGAGAATTCACATCTCCATTAATACCAACCGCATTCACATCAAAAGCTGAAATTTCACCAATAAGGGTTGTTACTTTCACTGGATAAGCGGGTTCCAAGGATTTTATAGCCCCTGTTGAATAAAGTGAAAGTCCAAATCTTACACCATAGGCAACATTTGCATATTGTATTGAAAGCAACTCTTTAGGCCAGATGGTAAAACTCTTAATTTCCCCAGATTCATATAGATGTATGCCAATTATCTTTGTTTCAAACTCTTTGAATGGTAATGTAAGCTTAACTGGTCGGGCTAACGCATACTCATTTTCTTCTGTCCAATATCCTGTTATTTTCCCATTTAAAGGAAAGATTCTCTTTACCGTACCACTGTTATAAAATGTAAGAAGTTCTGCCTCAAATGTACCAGAATGGGTATTGATAAGGGTTTGCTCTTGCAGTGCAATCTTTTTAATAGCCCCACTCTCATAGAATGTAAGTGATTTCATATACTTATTACGTACTCCCTCGTTTTGATAACCAGGTATTAATGTTCCAGCAGGGGTTTGAAGTATGATTTCTTCGTTTACTTGACACTCTTTTAGATTTCCGTTATCATACCATCCAATGGAAGTAATACCTTTTAACATTCCATAATTCGTTACTATTTCCTTGGATTTATTATACATTTCCATTTGAGTAAGAAAAGTTTCTTTCTCACCCGTTAATACTTCTGTTTCATTTATTTTGCCTTCTTCCATAAGACGCCTTTCTTAAAAAAGCCACTCAACTTGCAGATCACATGACTATCAATTGTTTTATAAAATAGTAGCATTACCTATGGAAGGTTTCAATATTGTATTATGATTATAAATTCGAAATAATTAATAAAATTTTTGTTCATTTATACATAAAGCTTCTTCTATTAAAGCAACTCCTATGAATATAATATATACTTGAAGTACGGAAGGTTCTTCTGTCTTTTCTTTGTTGCGTCTTTTCTTTGTTGCGTCTTTTCTTTAGCGTCTTTTCTTTGTTGCGTCTTTTCTTCGTTGTGTCTGTGCTTAATTTCTAAGTCTCTATTGCTCGAATAAATGCCTCCACAATTTCTGGATCAAATTGGGTTCCAGCATGAGCTATCAGCTCTTTCACAGCCATATCTGTAGTCATTACACTTTTATATGGTCTTTTGCTAGTCATTGCATCAAAGGCATCTGCTACACAGACTATTCTTGCTAAGAAATGAATGTCACTTCCTCTTAATCCTCTTGGATAACCCAGTCCATCCATTCTTTCATGATGTTCATAAACAATGCTTTTGCTATGATGAAGGAAGTCCAAATTCTCTAGAATACGATGCCCTATCTCCGGATGATTTTTTATGATACTATATTCCTCTGCAGTTAATTTATCAGCTTTATGTAATATAGCTTCTGGTATACCAATTTTCCCTATATCATGAAGAATACTGCCAAACTTCAAGTCATTTTTTTCCTCCTCACTAAGACCCATTACCTCGGCTATTTTCATGGAGTATTCCATTACCCTTTCGCAATGTCCTCCCGTGTACCTATCCTTTACTTCAATAGCATTGGCTAACGTTCTTACAGTTTCAAAATAACTCATCTTATTTTTGACCAATAGATTCTCTAATTCTTCATTTATGGATATGGTTTCTTCATATAAGGATTCAATTTCGTCTTTCTGCTCAGAAACCTCTTTATTTTTGAATTC
>DALYNO010000638.1:0-2031 GCA_031975295.1 Anaerocolumna sp.
GAATGCTTTAAAATCTTTTGGATTAGATAAGGAAAGTATGGAAGGTGTCTTTAAAGATGCGGGTATAGATCAAAAGAGAAGAGGAGAAACCTTAAGCATAGAAGAGTTTGGTGCTTTGGCAAATTCTCTTTATGAAAAACTTAATAGATAATTATTTCAAAAAAAGTGGCTTAGGCCACTTTTTTATTTCGTCTAAAGGAAATTCTTTTGAACATATTTTAACTATTTAATCATATAATGTAACGAATAAATATAAGTGGAGGGACCGTAGAGTTGGCGCATGGAAAATTATATAGAAACTTTATAATATTACAAGAGGATGAAAGGGGACACTCAACAGCTCAAGATAAACCTCTATCAGGCTATGCAAAGGTTGAGGCTAAAGACGATAAATGTAAAATATCTTTTTATGCACAGAATCTTAAAAAAGATGAACATAAACACTTTATGATGATAGTGAGTGCAAAAAAAGACATGAGACAGCTTATGAATTTAGGAGAAGTGAACATAACTGATATAGGAAAGGTAGATGGTTATAAGGAATTTAGCGTTAATAACATTGGAGGTATGGGACTAGGTTATGACAAAATATCAGGGGCAGCTATAGTAAAAAAAGTTGGGGATAAGTTAGAATTTTTAATAAGTGGATTTATGAGTAATGAAATGCCAAAGGATGATTGGAAACAATACCCTGTGGTTAATAGTGTTGATTTAGGTAAGTTTACAGGTTCAACTCTATATTCACAAATTACATCACCAACAGCTGCACAAGCTCCTACACAAACACAAGGAACAATGCAGTCACCAGGAACAATGACAGAAGAAAATGGTATTTATGAAACTCCATATGATGGTATGGGAGAATCACCTTTATATGAAGATGCAGTTCCTACCATGGGAGCAGGAGCTACAATAAATGGTCAAGGAAGCACCATGGGAGGCCAAGGAGGAATGACAACTGGGCAAGTAGGCACCATGGGAGGCCAAGGAGGAATCACAACTGGGCAAGTAGGCACTATGGGGAACCAAGGTAGTATGATGAATGGCACAGGAAATATGCAAAATCAGCCAGGATATAGTACACCAGGAACTCAAGGTGGAAATATGTATAACACTACTTCACCACGAAATGTAGAAATTGATAATAAACCTTTATATGATAGCTCTTATACCACAGTAGGAAGAAATATTGGAGGGGCTAAGCCGCCGATAGTTGAAGAGGATACTATTGAGGTAAGAAGTGAGTTTGACGAATATGAGAACAAGATAGTAGATGATTATAGTGAAGAAGACTTCAAGATTAGAGGATCTGTTGGAGAATTTTTTGAATCTTTAGCTGAAGACTTTGAACTTGATAGACACAAAAATAAAAAGAAGGATATAAAACATTGTAAATGGTATAAAGTTCCTGTGGATAATCTAGATGAGATGTGTAATATAGCTGATTATAATAAGTACACAGTAATATACTACCCAATGATAAATTATTATCCTTACTTTAAAAAACATAAACATTATTGTATAGGCTATAAATGTAATGATAAAGGAAAGATGAAATATATAGTATATGGAATTCCAGGTAAAAAGGATAAGGGAGATCAACCATATGGAGGAAAGACAGGTTTTGTAACATGGATGGAAGATGAAACCCTAGGAGATGGAATGGGTTATTGGTTAATGTTCTATGATTTCAGAAACTCTGTTATTGTAATACCAGCAGAAAGATAAGATTAAGATACGATCCTAGAAGTATGTATTTATTTCTAGGATCATAATTTATTTATAAATCTTTAATCATAGATTTATGTTAAAGAGAGTATAAATAAATTATTAAGGATTATCTAGGAGGTTTTTATGAATAGAAAGCAGTTAGGCGTTACTATAGTACTTATATGTTTAATGGGGCTATTGTTTGTAGGACAAAGGATATTCAATGAAAGATTTCAGTCGATTTCATTAATGAATAATAATATAACAGATTTCACAGAGTATACAGACAAGGATAAGGAAATTTCTGTTAAGTTACCTAGT
>DALYNO010000639.1:0-2012 GCA_031975295.1 Anaerocolumna sp.
TTACAGATGAATTATTAGATAAATTTCTAAAGGAATATAAATTAAATAAAATTGAACCTGTTTTTTTAAAGGCTATCTTAACACCACATAATAAAACCTGGAGTTCCATTATGTTACAAAAAGAACTCATCAGAGAGCGCTTAGAGATAAATCGCAGCTATAATAGAAAGTAATTATATGAAAAGTTCTAAAATTCAAACATTTTATAATGATTCTTTTTTAACAATGTGGTATAGTATACTTTGGACAAACCATAAAAGAATTTAATGAGGTGTAAAATGGCATATAAAGATATACAGCAATTCATGGATTTTCTGGAAAAAAAGAAGCAATTAACCAGAATTAAAACAGAAGTGGACCCCATATTGGAAATAACAGAGATTGCCGACCGAGTAGTGAAAAAAAGAGGTCCGGCTTTACTTTTTGAGAAAGTAAAAGGATCACCCTATCCATTATTAATTAACACATTTGGATCCTATAAAAGAATGAGTTGGGGAATTGGCGCTAGTAAGTTAGATGATATTGGTGCTGATATCGGGGATTTAATTGATTTCTCTAATTATCAGACCATGCCGGATAAAATCAAATCCATACCAAGACTTGCAAGACTTTTATCTGTATTTCCCATAAAGATTAAAAAGGCACCCTGTCAGGAAGTAATTGAAGAACCGGATTTAGATACGCTTCCCATACTTAAGTGCTGGCCTCAGGATGGAGGACGTTTTATAACCCTTCCCTTAGTATTTACCAAGGATCCTGAAACTGGACAACAAAATGTGGGAATGTACAGACTTCAGGTATATGACAAAAAAACCACCGGCATGCACTGGCATCTTCACAAGGATGGTAGAGAAATATATGAAAAGTATAGAAAATTAGGTGGTAAAATGCCGGTATCTGTTGTAATCGGATGTGATCCTGCGACTGTATATGCAGCAACAGCACCCCTGCCTAAGATGATTGACGAAATCATGTTTGCTGGATATCTTAGAAAACTTCCAGTGCCTCTTGTTAAATCAGTGACAAATGATATTTATGTACCAGCGAATAGTGAATTTGTATTAGAGGGTTATGTAGACACAGAAGAATTAAGAGTTGAAGGTCCATTTGGAGATCACACTGGTTATTATTCAGAGAAAGATGTATATCCTGTATTTCATATCACTAAAATGACTAGAAAACAGAATCCTGTATTTATGGCAACCATCGTTGGCAGACCTCCTATGGAAGATTGCTATATGGGTAAAGCAACAGAAAGACTATTCTTACCGCTGCTTAAAATGGTTGCACCTGAAATTGTTGACATGAATTTCCCATTAGAAGGTGTATTTCATAACTGTGTCATTGTATCCATACACAAGAAGTATCCAGCCCATGCAAAGAAGATTTTAAATACCCTGTGGGGGAATGGACAAATGATGTACACCAAGATGATTATTGTTGTAGATCATACGGTGAATCCTCATGATATATCAGCGGTTGCCTGGAAAGTATTTAACAATATTGATGCAAAACGTGATTTAATTATTTCAGAAGGACCATTAGATGCTTTGGACCATTCATCACCCCTTCATTTAATTGGTAACAGACTTGGTATAGATGCTACAAAGAAATGGGCATCAGAAGGCTATGAAAGAGAATGGCCGGATGATATCGTAATGTCTGAGGAAATGAAAGACCTGGTAGATAAGAGGTGGAGTGAATATGGTATTTGATAAACTGAAAAAATATGGGGAACTCGTTATGTTTTCTCATACGGTTTTTTCACTTCCATTTGGCCTCATTGCCATGCTATGGGCTGCAGGTGGTATACCGGATATTAGAATATTTATCTGGATACTGGTGGCTTTATTTGGAGCCAGGAATGGCGCCAATGCCTTTAATCGTATAGCAGATAAAGAAATAGATAAAAAAAATGACCGTACAAAGGACAGGCATTTATCCACTGGAAAAGTTAAAGTAATTGAGGCCTATGCCATTACAATCATATGTTTTCTATTAATGGCTTTTGC
>DALYNO010000640.1:0-2000 GCA_031975295.1 Anaerocolumna sp.
TTAGAAGTGGACTTGATGAAGAAATTAAGAGCAGCATTCTTAATGCAGCGGAAGTACTTAAAAGTAAAGGAGCTATTGTGGAAGAATTCGATCTGGAAGCGGTAGATTATGCAATTCCAGCTTATTATGTAATTGCCTCAGCAGAAGCAAGCTCCAACCTTTCTCGCTATGATGGTGTGAAATATGGTTATCGTCCTGAAAACTTTGATGGACTACAAGATTTGTATAAAAAGTCTCGCAGCGAAGGTTTTGGTAATGAAGTGAAACGACGCATGATGATTGGTGCCTTTGTACTAAGTTCAGGCTATTACGATGCTTATTACAATAAAGCTCTAAAAGTAAAGGCAACTATCAAAGAAGGTTTTGATAAGGCTTTTGAAAAATATGATATTATACTTGGACCAACAGCTCCATCAACAGCACCTAAAATTGGTGAAAGTTTATCAGATCCACTTAAAATGTATTTGGGAGATATCTATACCGTATCTGTTAATTTAATTGGACTTCCTGCAATCAGTCTTCCATGCGGCATGGCAAGTGATGGTTTACCAATTGGACTTCAACTTATTGGTAAACACTTTGGTGAAAAAGACATTATTCGTGCTGCTTATACATTTGAACAAAGCAGACAATAAGGATAACGGAATTTAAACAGAATTTATGCAATTCAAAGCAGTAAATTCGCAAATTACCATAAATGAAAAGTGGAGCTTTTCAATTTTAGATATGAATATCCGCTAGAGCGGACAGAGAGGTGTTATTATGAAATCATATGAAACTGTCATTGGTTTGGAAGTCCATGTGGAATTGGCTACAAAAACCAAGATTTTTTGTGGATGTACAACACAATTTGGAGGAGATCCCAATACCCATTGTTGCCCCGTTTGTACTGGTATGCCAGGAACACTTCCTGTTCTTAATAAACAAGTGGTTGAGTTTGCTATAGCAGCAGGTCTTGCAACTGGCTGTGAAATCAATCAATCCAATAAATTTGACCGTAAAAACTACTTTTATCCTGATCTACCAAAAGCTTATCAGGTTTCTCAATTATATTTACCTATCTGCCATGATGGAGGGATTGCTATTGAAGTGGGTGGAGTAAAGAAAACAATCGGTATTCATGAAATCCATATGGAGGAGGATGCCGGTAAGTTAATACACGATCCATGGGAAGATTGTACTCTAGTTGATTATAATCGCTGTGGTGTGCCCCTTATTGAAATCGTTAGTGATCCTGATATGAGATCAGCAGATGAAGTAATTGCTTATCTGGAAAAGCTTAAGTTAATTCTGCAATACTTAGGTGTATCAGATTGTAAGATGCAAGAGGGCTCTCTAAGAGCAGATATCAACCTTTCTATTAGAGAAGTTGGCGCGAAAGAATTTGGCACAAGAACAGAAATGAAGAATATGAACTCCTTTAAAGCCATTGCCAGAGCAATTGAAGGAGAGAGAAAACGCCAAATTGAACTTTTAGAATATGGTAAAGTGGTGGTTCAGGAAACAAGACGTTGGGACGATAACAAGGATTCCAGTTTTGCCATGCGTTCCAAAGAAGACGCACAGGACTACAGATATTTCCCTGAGCCTGACCTTGTTCCCATAGTTATTAGTAATGAATGGTTAGAAGAAGTAAAAAAACGTCAGCCTGAACTCAGAGATGCCAAAATGCTTCGTTATGAAACAGAATATGATATTCCAGCTTATGATGCAGGTATCATAACAGGCTCTAAAACATTAGCCGACCTTTTCGAAGAAACAGTTGGTCTATGCGGTAAACCAAAGGAAGTGTCCAACTGGTTAATGGTTGAAACTATGCGTCTATTAAAAGAAGAGGAAATGGAGCCAGAGAATATTAAGTTTGAAGGTAAAAACCTTGCTGCTCTGATCGGTCTTATTGATGAGGGTAAAATAAATAGAACCGTTGCAAAAGAAGTCTTTGAAGAGGTCTTTAAGAATAATACAGATCCGGTATCCTACGTAAAAGAAAAAGGCTTATT
>DALYNO010000641.1:0-1987 GCA_031975295.1 Anaerocolumna sp.
GAAATATCTTCCCAGACAGATCTGTTATCCTTAAATGCCTCCATTGAAGCTGCCAGAGCTGGTGAACATGGAAGAGGCTTTGCAGTAGTAGCAGGTGAAATCAGCAAGTTAGCAAGGGACTGTGCGAAAGCTGCTAAAAACACGGAGAATTTAATAAATCAAACGTTATCGGTGGTTGAAAAAGGACATGGTTATACACAGCAGACTGCTAAGGTTTTTCATGAGATAGTAAAAGATTCCGTAGAAATGAAAGAAAGAGTGGAGCTGATTTACAAAGCCAGTGTAAAACAAAGTGATTCATTGGATGAAATGCTAACAGTTGTCAATCAAGTTGCTGAGATAACAGAGTCCAATTCCTTTGCTTCTGCCAACAGTGCAAAATCTGGAGAAAAGTTATTAAATGAAGCTACTTCGTTAAAGGATTTAATCTCTGCATACAAATTAAGAATGTAATTTTAATATTTTTGGAAATAAAAACAACAAAAACAAATAAAACCAACAAAATAAAATAAAAAATAGACAATGTATATTGACTTGTTTATTTGATAGTGATACAATACAGGTAAATACACACAAAACAAATTAAAACCACAATATAAAAGGAGATAACAAAATGACATCAGAATACGAAATCAAGAAGGAAATATGCGAAATCGGTAGAAGAATCTATAATAGAGGCATGGTTGCAGCTAACGATGGTAACATATCAGTAAAATTAAACGACAATGAATTCCTATGTACACCTACAGGTGTAAGCAAAGGTTTCATGACACCTGAATACATATGTAAAGTTGATAGAGATGGTAAGGTAATTCAGGCTAATGGTAATTTTAAACCTTCTTCAGAAATTAAAATGCATATGCGTGTTTATAAAGAAAGACCTGACGTTGTTTCTGTAGTACATGCTCATCCTATGTATGCTACAGGTTTTGCAATAGCAGGAATTCCTTTAACACAACCAATTATGCCAGAAGCTGTTATTACATTAGGATGTGTGCCTATCGCTGAATACGGTACTCCTTCTACAGATGAAATACCTGATGCAGTTTCTAAATATCTTCCATATTATGATGCGGTTTTATTAGAAAATCACGGTGCTCTTACTTTCGCTGATTCCCTACTTTCTGCTTATCACAAAATGGAGTCCGTTGAATTCTATGCTAAATTATTATATATTTCCAAACAACTTGGTGGACCACAAGAATTATCAGAAGCTCAAGTTCAGAGATTATATGAAATCCGTAGACAGTTTGGTATGACAGGTAAACATCCTGCAAACGTTTGTCAGAATACAAAAGAAGGTAAAGCAAGCTGCCATAACTGTGGTGGTCATGGAACGGACAAAGCACAAGTTGATTCAACAGAATTAGTATCTGAAATCACTAAAAAAGTTATGGAACAGTTAGGATTAAAATAAGATAGTATTATAACTTCATTCTTAAGAACGGAGAAAGAATGATGAAAGATTTTGGAAAACAAAACAACAAAAGTTATTTTACGGAATTTAAAGACATAAAAGCATTATCTGAGCATCTGGTCCAGATCAAAGATAAAACAGAAGATAAACAATTAGAGAAATCACTTGAACTCATTCAAGATAAGCTTCACAAAATTCAGGCTGAAATGATAAGTAGAACAGTAAAACACTCTGTCGCCGAGGTTTTAGGAAATTCACTTAATCAGGAAAGTCTTGACCTAGAGGAAGGGCTACATATAGTACGTAATGATAATATTAGTTTGAAGGTGGCAACCGCTTTGATACATGAAGTTGAATTAAAAGCAGCTAAAATGGGTGTTAAGGCAGTTATCGCTGTGTACAATAGCGGTGCTAATCCCGTTGCAGTTCATGTAATGGATGATGCTTATATTGCAAGCTATGATGTAGCAACAAATAAAGCTTATACCTCTGCAGCATTAAAAATGTCTACACTGACTTTAAAAAGTTTAAGTGGACCTGGGGATCCTTTGTATGGCATACAAAACACAA
>DALYNO010000642.1:0-1985 GCA_031975295.1 Anaerocolumna sp.
TACGCCATTTTTCTATCTTAGCATGATGACCGGATAGTAATACTTCTGGCACCACTTTATCCATAAAAACTTCCGGCCTTGTATATTGAGGATATTCTAATAAATTATCCTGTAAAGACTCAAATTCCGCAGAAACATCATTATTAAGTACTCCTGGTACTAATCTGCTGATAGAGTCAATCACTACCATGGCGGGCAGTTCTCCACCAGTTAAAACGTAATCACCAATGGAAACATAATCCGTTACTATTAACTCTAAAACTCTTTCATCTATCCCTTCATAATGACCGCATAGAAATACCAAATCTTCTTCTTTAGCGAATTCCTCTGCCATCTTCTGATTAAAAACTTGTCCTTGAGGAGTTAAGTAAATAACTCTTTTATTTTTATTAACTGGCATGTTTTCTTGAATAGATTCATATGCCCTGTAAACTGGCCCTGCTGCCATTACCATACCAGCGCCTCCTCCATAAGGATAGTCATCTACATGATTATGCTTACTCTCAGAAAAATCTCTGATATTCACGGTATTAAGAGAGAGGAGCCCTTTATCCAAGGCTCTTCCGGTTATACTGGTATGAAGCCCCTGTTTAATCATATCCGGAAATAGGGTTAACACATGAAAATTCATTATGACTCCTTTATTCTAAAGTAATCCAGGCATAATATGTACCTTAATTACCTTATTTGTCGCATCAATATCTAATATACATTCTTTTATATAGGGAAGAAGAATTTCCTTACCCTGAGGGGTCTTTACTATATAAACATCATTTGCACCTGTAGTCATTACTTCAGTTAATTCACCAAGGCTGTCCCCTTCTTCAGTAATTACCTTGGAACCAATTAAATCAAAAATAAAGTATTCACCTTCTTTTAATTTAACTGCATTTTCACGAGTTACAAGTAAATCTTTTCCCTTATATTTCTCAATATCATTTATATTATCAAAGCCCTTGAATTTCAGGATTGCTTGTTGTTTAAAAAACTTAACCCCTTCTATTTCAAGTTCTATATACTCTTTTCCTGTATCTAAATAAACCTGTTTTAAGGAGCGAAAACGCTCTAAATCATCTGTAGTAGGATATACTTTAACTTCTCCTCGAATACCATGAGTTGATGATATAACCCCAACACGTAAATAATTATCCATAAATACTCCATTCTTGATAGTTTTCCATAGTAAAATTTAAACCCTGCCAGACAGGCTAACCTTTCCAGACAGGGTTACATAATTTATTTCCGGCTCATCTGATAATTATCAGATACCATCATTACTTATGTTGATAATTTTAAAACTATTGTAGTATTTCAACTACAACTTTTTTGTCATCCTTAGTAGCTGCCGCTTTTACAACGGTACGAATAGATTTAGCAATACGTCCTTGTTTACCAATAACTTTACCCATGTCTTCAGGGGCAACTTTTAGTTCAACAATAATTGACTGATCTGTTTCTTTTTCCGTCACAACAACTTCTTCTGGGTGATCAACCAGTGATGTAGCAATTACTTTGACTAATTCTTTCATTACTCTTCACCTCCAATGGAATGTGAAATGAATTATACTATTTGTATAATTATAATAGCAACAAAACCATTATCTTACTTACTGAAATTATTTTGTAATTCCAGCTTTTTTAAATAAATTACCAACTGTTTCTGTAGGTTGAGCACCGTTAGAAAGCCATTTTTTAGCTGCTTCTTCGTTAACTTTAAAAGCACTTGGTTCCTGTGTAGGATCATAAGTACCGATTTCTTCGATAAACTTTCCATCTCTAGGTGATCTGGAATCTGAAACAACGATTCTATAGAAAGGAGCCTTTTTTTGACCCATTCTCTTTAATCTGATTTTAACTGCCATTGTATTTCACCTCCTTAAATAGTAATTCTCAATATAAATATTTATATTAAGCTTTTATTGTAAAAGTTATAACAAATATTATAACAAACAATTAACTAAAATCCAAAAGGCATTCTGAATTTG
>DALYNO010000643.1:0-1970 GCA_031975295.1 Anaerocolumna sp.
TAGATCATGGTTCATGCCAAGTTGACTTCACATATAACAGTAATCAGTACTCAACTAAAAAATTGGGGTCTTATGTATGTCGATAAATATTGCTAGCTTTAACCAGCAGACAATTTTTAAAGGTCTTTTATTTATCCTGAAATATTTTTTGGGAATTAGCTTGCTATGCCTGATCTGTACATTTTTTAACTCTGCCCATGCAAGTTGCACAGTTACAGGGACAACTTCTGGTACATACACATACACTGCCGCAACAATTAACAATGATGCAGTTCTGACATACACAGGAACAATACGTTGTTATGGGGGACGTACAACACCAGAAATTTCAGGTTATATGTGTATGAAAACCGTCTTTACTGGAACAACGAGTAGTAATAATAATGTTTCATTACCTTACACCGTCACAGCAACTGTAGGTGGGGCTGGCTCTTCTACCACTAATCAAAATTCGAATATTTGGTATGGTCCAGTAAGAACAGTCGCTTCAAATAATGTTATTAGTTACTCTGTAAATATAAAAGTACCAGCCCGTACAGGGTCGCTCATGGCATACCCTAAAGGAACCTATACTGGTACCGTTCAGCTATTTTGGGACATGCAAGCAAGCTCTAGCACTGTGTGTGAGGGCGATAGTGGTGGAGGTTGGGACTCGGGTAATACCACTATAATTGCTAATTATGTTGTGCCAAGTTTGTGTCAAATAGATTCAACATCAAATGTCGATTTTGGAAATATTAATGATATTGGTAAGACTACTCGTGATTATACAGCTCAAGGAGTGGTAAATACGACCTGTAATAATGGACTGCCATATAGTATTTATTTGGGGGATGGGAATAACCGTATTGCTGGTGGCTTTAGGCAGATGACAAATGGTAGTGGTCAATACATCCCGTATCAGTTATATCAGAACTCGAATTATAGCGCGGTATGGGATACTACTGGTGGTGTAAGCGCAGTTGGAGGTTCTGGAGGTGTTTCTAAAACAGGTTCGGGCAATTCTCAGGGTACAAATGTCTATGGAAAAATTCCGCAAGGTACCACTATTTCAACAGCTCCGGGTAATTACTCAGATGCGATAGTTGTTACAGTAACTTATTAAGAATTTATTGGAATTTTATGTTGAGTATATTTTTAGGATTTGAGTTGAACACTTAGCATTTAAAAAGTGGTCTATAAATTTGGTGTTTAATTGTTCTAATTTAAAAGAAGCAGCTAGGTTTTTAAAAAAGTAGGGGTGATAAGTGGTTAGCGGTAATGTTGTTTCAAGATGAGTAAAAACAGAAAAAGACAAATTAAAAAAATAAGAAAAAACATCTGATAAATATATACCTTATGAATATTAAATGTATTTTTACACAAGTTAACAGATTGTACAAATTAAATTACAGTTCTCTTTTCTTTATTTATTCTTTCTTATCAATAAAAAATACTTATAGAGATAAGTCGATTCTCAATAATTTAATGATTTGTATTGGAAAACAAAGTGTTAAAATTGAAAGGCTGAGATGCTCTGATATGTTTAATTGTATTTTATTCGGTGAATCTACGAATCGAAATTTGTGGATGCTTAGTAGTACTAAAGACAAATGGCTACATGCGTGACAGCTATCCCGAATTTTAACCTCATGAAAATACAAAGGTTTATAAATTGTTTCAACCACTTACTATCCAAACTCGACTCGGTGGATTCTACTTTTTCTACTATTCCATTGTAGGTACATTCATGCCTTATTGGAATTTATATCTTCAAGATCAGGGATTTAATTATCAAGAAATTGGTGTTTTATCCTCAATTGCGATTGTAACTCGTTTTTTTGCACCTTTAGTTTGGGGTTGGATTGCTGATAAATCTGGTAAGCGAATGTTGCTTGTTCGGGTAGCAACTTGGATGGAATCTTGTATATGGTTGGCTATTTTTATAGTTCCAAATACTTTTCAATCAGTTGCTTTGCTTATGCTTATTT
>DALYNO010000644.1:0-1964 GCA_031975295.1 Anaerocolumna sp.
CGGGTATTACTTGGATTGTTACGGCTAATCTTATTGTTATGGCAGGTAGTATTTTATTCTTTGGCAGATTAGGTGATATAAAAGGACGCAATAGAGTTTTTCAGGCTGGTGTTATTTTATTTACCCTTGGTTCTTATTTTAGTGGTTTATCCACTAATTTTTATACCTTAATTCTATTTCGCATGGTACAGGCATTAGGCGCAGCTGCAACCTTGGCAAATTCTCATGCTATAATAACCAATACCTTTACAAAGTCAGACAGAGGCAGAGCATTAGGTATAAATGGTGCTTTTGTTGCTCTTGGTTCACTCTCCGGCCCTTCCCTTGGTGGGCTGATTTTATCAATCACTGAATGGAAATATATTTTTTGGATTAATGTCCCCATTGGTATCTTAATCTTTATCATGGGCTTATTATTTTATCCGAAAGAAAATAAGAGTATTGGTAAGATTGATCTGCCAGGCACTTTATTGTTTGCTCTTAGTGTTGGAAGTTTTTTTGTTGGCGTACAAGAAGGCCGAAACAGAGGTTATCTGAATCCTATTATTCTCTGTTGTTTTGTCGGCTTTCTAGTAACATTTCTAGCATTTATCAAACTAGAGAAAAAACAAGACAATCCTTTACTGGATTTCAAAATATTTAAAAGTAAATGGTTTACCATTAGTATCTTTTGTGCTTTTACTTCCTATATGGCTATCTCTTGCTACAGTCTGTTACAGCCCTTTTATCTTCAGAAAGTACTGCAAATGTCACCTGCTACCTCTGGTATTCTTATGACCATTTATCCCCTTATCATTGTACTTGTCTCACCACTTAGCGGCTTTTTATCTGATCGAGTAGCAGGTGAAAAACTGACACTATTAGGACTGGGATTTACTTGCTTTGGTTTATTCTTAATGTCAAGCCTTACTCTTTTAACACCTATATATATTATGATTCTTTTCGTTAGTATAATGGCTATTGGTAATGGTTTTTTTCAATCGCCTAATAATTCAATTGTCATGTCTTCCCTTTCCTCTAAAGACTATGGTGTAGGAGGAAGTATG
Source organism: Anaerocolumna sp. (assembly GCA_031975295.1). Lineage (GTDB taxonomy): Bacteria > Bacillota > Clostridia > Lachnospirales > Lachnospiraceae > Anaerocolumna. Next base: position 1,047 of record DALYNO010000644.1, read on the forward strand.
AACGCTTTGTCAAGAACAATTGGGCAAACAACCGGAATAGCCATATCCAATTCTTTGTTATACACTGGTATGAGTATCAAATTACAACAACATGTTACTGATTTTAAACCAGGCTTGGAAACCGCCTTTTTGTTTGGAATGAAAATAGCATATATATGTGCTGGTGGTATCAGTTTAATTGGATTTACAATAACCTTCATACGTTTATACCACTATCTTCACAGGGTAAAAGAAAAGTAAGCATGCTGCTAACCAAAAAAAGGGTTACAATATAGTAAACTTTACTATATGTAACCCCTTCATCCAGATACTTATGCAAACTAGAGCTCATACTTGTTTCTTTTTTCCTGCAATATAATTCTTTGAATGCTTTTCAATGAAAGAAAGTATTTATCGGCTAATTCCTCCATAGAAACACCATCTGCGAAATCCCTGAATATACTCTTATTTCTAGATAACAATTCATCTTTTATTGCAGTGTTGGAACCCCATGTTTTTTTATTTTCTTCTTTTCTTGGAATATAAATATATTCTCCATCCACATAGCTTTGTATCAATTCTATCAACTCTACAGGCAGTATGCTTACTGCTTTCTTATAGCTCATTTTGCCCTCCTAAAATTTTTAATTCCTAGGATTAGCAAAGGCTATGGTAATTTTTTTTGCAATAGCCCTTGCTATGCAAAAATAACAAATTTTCTCAAAATAAATCCTTTCCGTATGATTAAATCTTTATTTTTCACTACGAAGTCTTTAAAGATTCTTCAAACTTTTTTATATTTTTACTTATTCTACCATAATTTCACCAATCATTCAATCCAGCATTTCACTTATAAAGACAAGCTGGATTTATCCGATGATACCAGGTTATTTATAACGTACTCTGAGATTTCTTGCTGTTTTTCTTTGCTTCTCTATC
>DALYNO010000645.1:0-1963 GCA_031975295.1 Anaerocolumna sp.
GACAACAAGAATATTGATGATGCAGCAAAAGAAAATGCGATTAATAGTATGCTAAAATTAAATGAAACTGCAGAAAAAGAAGATGCTACAGAAACGCTTCTAGAAGCAAAAGGTTTTAGTGATCCATTGGTTACCATATCTGAAGCAGATGTAGATGTTGTTGTAAATGCTGCAAGTCTTACTGAACAGGAAGTTGCACAGATAACTGATATAGTGACAAGAAAAACTGGTATGGAAATTAAAGATATTAAGATTGCTCCGGTTGTTGCTACTGAGTAATAGTAAAAAGTAAAATAACATAGTAGATATCTAAGTCATGTTAAGATATCAAATTAAATAAGTAATATTACATAAGGACTACTGTTAACAGAGCATTTATGATTAAAATACATTTAATCAGAGTATTCTGTTAACATAGTCCTTATTAGTTTGATTTATTAGTTAGAATCACATAATTAAATCTGGTAATAATATAGTAGATGCATTAATCTGCTTTCTAAAATTATGCATAAAATGGTTTGCAAAAAGGTATATATTTGTTATAATACAACTTATAAGGGAAAGATAACTCTTGATTTATCTGTGTTTAAGTCAGGAAATTAGAGTAGGATTATGATGAACACATAGAATGGTTTGTGTTAACTTAGGAGGTAATGACAGTGGTTAAAGAACAAGATAATAGAAATACTTATCAAATACATGCAGATAGTAATGTTGGAGAAGTGCAGATTGCAGATGAAGTGGTTGCATCCATTGCAGGACTGGCAGCAACTGAAGTTGAAGGTGTTGCAGCTATGTCAACCAATACTACTAAAGAATTTGTAAGTAAATTAGGTATGAAGAGCCTCTCAAAAGGTGTAAAGATTGATGTAAGCCAGGACAGCGTAGCTGTTGATTTGTCTTTGACCTTGGATTATGGTTACAGCATTCCAAAGACTTCTAGACAAGTGCAAGAAAAGGTAAAGGCTGCCATAGAAAACATGACTGGCTTATCCGTTTCGGAAGTTAATGTTAGAATATCAGGTGTAAATATAGATAAGTGCAAATAAACTGCAAAATAATAGTGCTAATCCTATGCAACCCTTAGATAATACCTATTTAAGGGTTGTTTATGTGTTTATGAGAATGTTAGAAAAGTTTAGATATGATTGGAGAAATATATGAGTAGAAGAGAAATCAGAGAGCATCTTTTTCGTATGCTTTTTCGCAAGGATTTCCATGAAGAAGCAGAAATGAATGAGCAAATCAATATGTATTTTGACTCACTTGAAGAAATACACAGTGAAGAAGAGGATATGTATTTAAAGACTCGTTTTGAAGGAATGTTAGCTAAAATAAGTGAAATTGATGGAATTTTAGAAGGAATATCCAGCGGCTGGAAATTAAATCGTATGGGAAAAGTAGATTTAACAATACTTAGACTGGCTATTTATGAAATAAAATTTGATGATACCATACCTACAAAGGTTGCAATTAATGAAGCAGTAGAAATTGCCAAATTATTTGGCGGTGATTCTTCAGGTGCTTTCGTTAACGGAGTATTAGCTAAGTTAGCAAAGGCTACACAGGAATAACCAGCCTATTCTGTATCATGAAGAAGTAGGAATATCCTCTTGACTTAAGTTAACACCAGTATTTCGACAGAGTGGGAGAAATTATTATGGAGAATGTTTATACCGTCACACAAGTCAATATGTATATTAAAAATATGTTTATAAGAGATTATACGCTGAATAACATATATTTAAAGGGTGAAGTGTCTAACTGTAAATATCATTCATCCGGCCATATTTATTTTACTCTAAAAGATGATAAAGGACAAATGGCCTGCGTTATGTTTGCAGGTCAAAGAAGTGGTTTATCATTTGTGCTAAAAGAAGGGCAGAGTGTCATCGCCCTGGGTGCTATTAGTGTATATGAAAGAGATGGTAAGTACCAGCTTTATGCGAAAGAAATTATATTA
>DALYNO010000646.1:0-1953 GCA_031975295.1 Anaerocolumna sp.
TTTTTCCGAATATACATGTTTACCTGCTTCTAATGCTTTTTTGGATACCTCATAATGCTCATAGGGTCTGGTCAAATTTAAAACTATATCAATATCCTGATCTGCATATAACTCTTCCATGGTGTCATAAAGTTTTGGAATATTGTATTCATTTTGAGCTTTTTCAGCTTTTTCCCGAATCAAATCACAGACAGCCACTAATTCAACTTCTTTATATAATTTAGTCAAATTCTTAAGATAAATACCGCTTATTGCGCCAACTCCAACCATACCTATTCTTATCATAATAACCTTCCTCCTTTAATACATCTTTGCATCATTAATAAAAGCATCTGTTGTAAGCTTATGATCAAGTGCATATTGTTTGCCCTCGCCCGCCCACAGCATGCCTCTCTCCATCATGATCTGGGCATTTGGAGATTTATCAAAAACATCATCGTGATGCCCTAATGCTGTATAAAATACTCTTCCATTTCCCCAAAATTTAGTCCAGGCCACAGGCATATCCACTGCTTTATTAGATACGTGATAATAGTTCACACTTGGAAACCTGGTAGTTGCAAGGACTTCTATTGCTGGATCAATATGAAGATAATAATGTTCACTGGATACCATAAAATCATCAATCCCTTCAACGATAGGGCTTGAGCTATGACACACATTGACTTTATATGTAATTCCATCACCGCCAGGATGACTTACCCATTGTCCTCCTGTAATAAATTGCCACTCTGTATTATTTCTGAAAGAATCACACATACCACCATGGCACCCTGCAAGGCCTACACCTTCTCCTATAGCCTCAGAAATATTCTTGACATATTGATTATCGATTTCTCCCATTGTCCAACAAGAAACAATCAAATCCAGTTTCTTAAGTTCATTAACATCAGATAAACAATCTAGGGTATCGTATATGGTTACCTCATAATTGTTTTTTCTAAGAATATCTGCAAAACGTTTAGATACCAAAACAGGTTCATGGCCATCCCAGCCTCCCTGAAATATCAAAGCTTTTTTCATATAGTAACCCTCCATAATTTATTGTAATTGACAAGCTGCTAAATAAGACATTTAATACCGGTACCAGCTATCTGTGATTCAAATACTTTTTCAATGACTTTCATTACTCGAAGTGCCTGTTCTGGTTTTACGATCAATGCTTCTCTTTGTTCCATGACTCCAACTATATTTTTGTAATAATCGCTCCAATCTGTGCTAACTTCTGGTAAATCCAAAACTTCTGTCGTATAGGACGGTCTTGGTGCCATGGTTCTTGTTGGTCCTGCCTCTGTATATACAATATCATCAGACCAGGTAAGCTCTGCATCAGCTTTTAGTTTTACAATTTTGCCCTTACAACTCCAGTCTTCTATGGATGCAGTGCCATCCGTACAGCTTACATGCCATCTGGGATTGTGTATAAAACAATTGGTAGACATTTCACAAAGGGCTGAAACCCCATTCTCAAAACGTAAAAATATCTTAATATTGTCTTCTACATCATCAGAATATAGATTAAATAAATGGGCATTTACAGAAACCACAGGAGAATCAATTATATTTAAGAATTGGTCTAGTAAATGTACACCCCAATCCAGAACCATGCCGCCGCCATTTATCTTATGTCCTCTCCAGCCATGCATAGCGCCCCTAGATCCCTGCACACGGCTCTCAATAAAATAAGGGGTTCCAATACTTCCTTCCGTTAAGATTTTTTTCATAATTACATAGTCTTTATCCCATCTGCGGTTTTGATGAATGGAAAAAACTTTAGAAGAGGTATTGGCTATTTCAATAATTTCTTCCAGTTCTGAAACGTTCATAGTGACAGGTTTTTCACATATAACGTTTTTGCCAGCCTTTAAACATTTTATTATGTACTCTTTATGAGAATCGTTAGGGGTTGCTATGGTAACCAGATCAATCTCTTTGTCCTCTAATAATTCGTCC
>DALYNO010000647.1:0-1943 GCA_031975295.1 Anaerocolumna sp.
TCATTGGCTTGTGTTACTTCCAAATCCCTATAATTTTTCAAAATATGTTCCGCTTTTTTTAAGTTGCCTGCAATAATATCTTCTTTAACTTCAACAACCATCTCCCATAAGAATAGTTCTTTTTTCTCAAGCTCAGATACCACTGTAATAAACTGCTCTGACTTATCTGTATATTCTATTTTGGATATTTGTTTGTTTATTTCATCCTTGGAAATTATTTCCTTGCTCCAGGAAAAAGCTGCACCATATATGAGTCCTGCCGTAGAAAATTCAGGATGATTAAAATGTCCATAATCACCCCAGTCTGTATTAAGAACGCCTAATACATTATATGCATGACCATGTCTGCACATAGACGTAATATTTAAATATGCATTATCTAAATGGTTAATAAAACGTTTCCATCCCTGAACCCCAGGGCAAACATATTGCTTCACTCCTAACTCATGAAAAGTCTTAATCTTACTCTCCTCCACCTCTGTATTATAATCCCAGTTAAGACAGATAGCCTGTGGTGGTAATGCTTTCACGGTTTTGGGGCTTTCTAAAATAATATCTCCCCAGAACATAGGGGTTAAGCCTTTATCAATAATAAAATTACAAAGTTTAGATAGAAATTCAACATACACTTGATTTGTCCCAATTTCCTTTGCCAATTCTTTACTTTTCCCTTTTCCCAAATCAAAGGTTTCATCGGAGCAAATATTAAATTGTTTGGAGGTAAATAAAACCATATATTCTGAAAGCATTTTGGTAATCATCATAAAACTTTCATCATTGGTTACATCTACGGTATGATGTCCCATTCTTCCAACAAAAGAGAAATCTTCTTGATTAGAACCCTCCAATTCACATAAATGTTCATAACTCTTCGTACATAGGATTTTATACAAATGCCCAAAGCTGGCAATAGAAGGAATTAGTTCAATATTTAATTTCTTACAATACCTATCTAACTCCATAATTTCTTCCGGCATGAGCGGCGTATCATCTCTCCAAACCTCGCTAAAATCTTGGAAGTAAAAGCTATGTTCCACATATAATTGAAGCTGATTTAATTTATAGTAACTGAGTTTATCCGCCAGAGCTTTTAAAGATGCAAGACTTGGAATTCTTCCTCTGGTGACATCATGATAGAAGCCACGGTTTTGAATGGCAGGAGAATCTTTTATATAAAGGTAAGGTAGAAATGCGCCCTGTTGTGCTATGATTTGACTCAGTGTTTGTACGCCATATAACAAACCCTCATCATCACCGCCAGTAATATAAATTCCGTCCTTTTGAATGATAAGTTCATATTCCTGTTCTTTTAACTCTGTGTTTTTCTGAAGTAATATTTTATTATTTAATTGGTTTGTTTTAACTATATCTAACTGAAAAGAAAGTGCCTGATTTATTCTCTCTTTTAACAGCTTCGCATAATACATGCAATTATTGTCTATACTCACCTGAATAAAAGTATCATACTTTAGAACATAAATCTCATCTAAAACTTTAATTTCTCTGGGTTTTGGTAATAAATACATATACGCTCCTCCTAAGTTAATTGCCTGATTTACCAAACATAGTTTACCATTCCTACATGCATCTTACAACATAAATTAGTTTGATTTTAACAATGACATCATCGACAGTATATGTTATAATCAGACATGAATAGATACGCATTAATTTAGAAAGCATTGGTGGCTTTATGGCTAAAATATACCATAAATTATATAATTATCTACGAAAACAGTTGCAAAAACATCCTAATATATACCACAAACTTAGTGCAAACCCCCATCTGCATCCTTTTTTATCAGCATTACGGATTGCTATCACTTTTGGATTGGTAGGCATTTTATGGATAACATTTTCCAGTAGAATTATTTATTTATTAACAGATAATATACATACTATTCTATTCATTGAATTATACAAAGGTTGGATTTTTGTATTTT
>DALYNO010000648.1:0-1934 GCA_031975295.1 Anaerocolumna sp.
TATGGGTATTTACTATCCCTACACCACTACCAGAGGAGCTCTTTATTTTTCCGGACAATATCTCTTGAATCATTTCTTCAGGCATGCCGATGCCGTCATCAGAAATGATAAATACCAAAGTGTCCTCCTCCAGCCAACCAGTAATAACAATATTTCCTTCTTTCGACTCTTTTCCGAAGATACCATGTTGTATGGCATTTTCAATTACTGGCTGAAAGATGATTTTAGGAATGGTATAATCAAGTATACTGTCGGGAATATCAACTGTATATTGAATTTTGTTGTTGTAACGCATATTCTGTAGCTTAATATAGAGAGAGGCATGTTCTAATTCTTCTTCTATAGTAACAACAATATTTCCCTTACTCAAAGTCATTTTATAAAATTTGGATAAAGCCAGAATAGCAGTAGAGACCTCTTCGTTTTCACCTTTTTTATTTAACCAGTTAATCATATCCAGTGTATTATATAGGAAATGAGGATTAATTTGGGCTTGTAATGCCCTAAATTCAGCAGTCCGAAGTTCACTGGCAGTCCGTAACTGTTCTTCTGAAAGGTTCGTTATTTCATCCACCATATAATTATACGTTTCAATTAGATCACCAATTTCATCATGTTCTACAGGTGCAAGTAAAGGAGTAGGTTTACCGGTCTTAACAGATTTCATTTTCTCAATAACGGAAGAGATACGTCTAACTATAGAATTGGACAAGGAAAGTGCAACAATACAAGCAAAAACCAATACTACTACATAGGCAGCTAAAAACTCAAATATGAGCAGTTTGTTTTCTGACCATATACTGTTCATGGGTATCACAGAAATCATATACCAGCCTGAACCGCTAATTTCCCGGTAAGATATATAACATCTATCAGAAGAAAAGTATTTTGTCTCAAATTTATTGGTATCAGGTACAATTGGTGGAATATCATTATAATAAACCAAGTATTTACCCACTAGATTGGTGTCAGAGGAGGCTACTAAAGCATCACGTTCATTTATGATATATTTGGCACTCTCTGAGAGGGTGGTATATTCCTTTAACATAGAACTTATATAATTTCTATTAAAATATACACATACATAGGCAGCTTCTTTTTGTTCATTGCTTACTATTTTTCTAACCAAAGAAACTTGTCCGGATTTAGCTGCCTCTGTGCTGGTTAGATAAAGGGAAGGACAAAAAAGAAGCCGCTTACTGGTACTAGAAAAGATTCCGTGCCAATAGGAATTATCAATCAGACTGATGGGCTTTAGTACATCTCCGCTTAATTTAGAATCCAGATAAATATCTTCATAAGCAGTGTCAAAGTATATTTTAATATCTGTTATATTAACACCGTCAATTTTGGTGTTTATAAATTGCGAAAAAGAAAGTACTTCAGAATAATATTTTTTATTCTGAGAGATATTGTCATCTGTTGGGTTATAGGTTAAAAGTTTTGAAAAAGTGTCATTGCTTACAATTTCATTCGATACATTTCTCACAACTTCGATAGTATTTTCAATATTATTCGCAGTTTCTCTTGCTAGACTTAATTCGGTATCTTTTGTATTAGATACAATAATAGAAAAGAGCTGACTGTAAAATAAGGCAGTTATTATAAGGATAGGTGCAACAATTAATATCAGATGTGAAATTAAGAGTTTATGATTTAATTTCATATCGGTAGAATAATAGAGTAGCACTTTTTTTATTCCTTTTATCATTTTCCAAATCGCTCCCTGTACTCTGATGGTGATAATTCCACTATTTTTTTGAAGGTTTTGCCAAAGTAGTTACCGTCACTATAACCCACTTTTGCTGAGATATCAGAAATTTTATATTTGGGATCTCTTAAAAAATCTTTGGCTTTTTCAATGCGAAATTCTGTTAAATACTGATTCAGTGTCTTGCCGGTTTCATTTTTAAATAAGGTACAGACATAAGTGG
>DALYNO010000649.1:0-1914 GCA_031975295.1 Anaerocolumna sp.
TTTTAACTCCGATGATCTTTTCTGTGCTACTGGAATAATATCATAGTTAGTCATAATAATTTGATCTTTAATATAATCCTTAATATTATCAATGTTGACAACAAAACTTTGATGTGGCGTCACAAAATTAAAGTCCTGCAATTTTTCTTCCAGAGAGGCAATGGTTTCATAAAGGATAAAATTGCCTTTCTTTGTTACGGCTTTTATCTTACGATCCGTTCGCTCAAAATAGTAAATATCACTTACACATATACCAATATTATTACGGCCTCCATAAAAGGAAACAATCTGCGCTTTGTTCTCTTCCAGTTTCTTCTTATAGCTGATTTTAGATATTACTTCATCCATTTGTTGAAATATAATTTCTGTTTGTATTGGCTTCTCCAAGTATTCAAAAGCATGTACTGACAATGCTTCCCTTGTTAACCCCGTAAAACTGGTTAGAAAAATTATTTCCACAGATTGATCTTTTTGTCTTATGTACTTTGCTGTTTCTATTCCGTTTAATCCGTCCATATAAATGTCTAAAAATAAGATGTCATATGAATCTTCTGAAATCAGAAGAGCTTCTCCACTGTGAAAGATATTAAATGTTATCTCTATGGACTTTATATTGCAATATTCCTCGATTATTTCCTTTAGTTTTTTGGTTATGTTGTAATCATCATCACAAATTGCAATAGTTATCACTATAATACCCCCTATTTTTACCAATTAATTCTATTATACATTTATTTCGACAGTTGTAAAATGGTTTTTCTAAAAAAAGGGAACTCAGTGAAATATCATTACTTTTCTTTTTACTGTAAGCCTTTAATCACAGCTATTTATAGTTGTCTAGCGTTATGCTGATTGGCTCCTTGTATTTCATTCTTTGGTATAGTATTATATTGATAGAAAAATTCATTTATTTAAACAGATATGAACTAGATGTAGCTGTTGTATCAGATTGTATAAAAATTTATTTATAATGAGGTATGTATGAAAGTAGTTGGCTTAATTACAGAATATAATCCATTTCATAATGGTCATGAATATCATATTAAGGAAGCAAAAAGAATAACCGGTGCCGATTTTGTGGTTGTGGTTATGAGTGGTGATTTTGTACAAAGAGGGACGCCAGCTTTTATGGATAAATACATGAGAACTCGTATGGCTTTGGAATGTGGTGCCGATGTAGTATTTGAATTACCCGTTTGTTATGCTACTGCAAGCGCAGAATATTTTGCACATGGTGCAGTTTCTCTATTAGATCGCTTAGGTATTGTAGATTCTATTTGTTTTGGAAGTGAAAGCGGAGATATTGAAGGCTTAACTAGAATTGCTAATGTTTTAATTAGGGAACCGGAAGAATATAAGATTTGCTTAAATAGTTTGGTTAAACAGGGAAAAACCTTTCCAGAAGCGAGAATGGAGACTATTTCTAAAATAATGGACACCTCCGTTGACTCCTTATTATCCTCTCCTAATAATACCCTTGGTATTGAGTATATAAAAGCTCTTCTTCATTTAAATAGTAACATTACTCCTGTTACCATAACCAGAAAGGTTGCAGGTTACCATAGTGAAAATTTAACTAAGGCAGAGGGAACGGCTATCAGTTCTGCGACGGCTATCAGAAAGAATTTGAATGATTTCGATTCTCTTCATAATCTAAAGAATCATGTACCTAATGCTGTTTATTCCATATTAAAAGAAGAATATAATAAGACTTATCCTGTTACAGAGGAGGATTGTTCACTTTTACTAAATTATCGTTTGTTAATGCTTGATCCTTTATCTTTAGCGGAGTTCTTGGATGTTAACAGTGATCTGGCTAACAGGATAGCTAAATATGCTGGCACAGATTACTCCTTTTCTACACTGGCACAGCAATTAAAGTCCAGACAATGGACATTAACCAGGATAAATCGC
>DALYNO010000650.1:0-1906 GCA_031975295.1 Anaerocolumna sp.
TGATTCAATTGCTTCCTGATATCTATTCGGTTAGAATAATAATCCCTTTTACCAAGGGATTATTCCATTACGGTCAGAGAAAGTGCCAGTAGGACCATCCTTCCCAAGCGTTGCCATCTTGACAATCACATCGGTTCCTTCTTGAACTGTTTGAACTCCATTCTTGAACTGTCCACCTGTATTGGTAGGACCCGGATCAACTGCATTTATTTTTATATTAGGTAATCCTTTGGCATATTGCACTGTGAGCATATCAGCCGCAGCTTTTGATGAACAATATGAAACTGCATTTACTTTTGATTCGATTTTGTCAGGGTTGAGAACTTGCCCGAAGGAACCCAGTCCGCTGCTTACATTAACAATAACTGGTTTTTCTGATAATTCAAGTAATGGTAAAAATTCATGTGTAACTCTTACAATACCAAAAACATTTGTGTTGTACACATTATACATTAGGTCCGCTGTTATATCTTTGGGCAAAACGAATGCGCCAGGCATTCCTGCATTGTTAATCAGAACATCTAAATGAGTTTCTTTTTGTCTGTAGCTATCAACTGCTTTTCTCACTGATTCATCATCTGATACATCGACAACAATGTATTCAACACCTAGCTCCAATGCTGCCTTTTTTCCTTTTTCTTCATCACGACAGCCGATATATATCTTATAGCCTAATTCTTTTAAGCGTCTTGCTGTTTCAAATCCTAATCCCGTATTTCCACCTGTTATAAATACTTTAATCATCGCTTTCATTCTCCTATAATATATTGTATTATACTTACATTTTTCAGATTTCATAAATCCATTTTTATCCTGATTGCTACCTTTGTTTTCGCTTTAGATCTACCAAGTTTTATCATATGGATAGTATATGTTTTTTGTAAGTATAGAAAAAGGGTAGAGGGATTTACCTTGTTCCTTAATCTTTTCTTCCATGTAATCACGCAGCTTCCATACATTTGTTGGATTATAATGAGGAACAACCCCAAGGGCATTCTTAAAATCCAGCGAACTAAAACCCAACTCTTCTTCAATTGCTTTAGACGACATTCCTAGTATTTCAAAATTTTTAGCCATCTCTATTCTGGTCTGTTCAATTTCTCTTGTGTTTAAACTCATAAAATAACCTCCATTATCCTACAATAGTAATTTTGTGATCTCTAGCATTATCTTTAATCATAATTTTACATTCTCCAAAACTATTGCTAATAACCGGTACAATTCCTGTTGTTCACTTTGAGATAAGCCTCTTGTTAAAAGATCCTGTGATTTTTGGTAACAATCCATAGCATTCTTGTAACTTTTCTCTCCTTTTGCAGTGAGTAAAACATTTTTTACTCTTTTATCTGCTTCATCTTCACAGGCCAACACAAATCCCTTTTCCTCCAATCTCTTAATTATACCGGCGACTGTTTGCTGAGTAAGAGAAAAACGTCGCTCGATTTCTTTCAGAGACACAGTAGTGCCATCACATTCACAGATATAAATCAAAAGACGAAATTGGGAAAATGTAAGCCCAAACTCTTTCAGCAGTTCATTTGCTCTTTTCTCTTTCGCATCATATAGCTGCTTTATCAACATTCCAATGTCTTTTTCATTCATAGATTTCGTTCTCCTTATTCAACAGCATGCTGTTATTATAGTATTTCAACAGCACGCTGTCAATATGTATTTGTAAAGTATAAAGTATCGGCATATATGCCTAAGAGGTACAAGTTTTCAGCATTCCTTAAACATAAAATTTAAACAATAAGAAAGTGTCACTCCCTGCCTGTACTAGCCGGTCCAACAGCTCACGGTGGGGATGCCCATTAGGATAACAATTTTGATACAACTTAGCGATAGACACTGTATTCTCTTAACGATGAACACGGACACGGTGCTAACGATTATGCACTATGTCCGT
>DALYNO010000651.1:0-1899 GCA_031975295.1 Anaerocolumna sp.
TGTCATAATTAAAAAGTGACATGGTTTACTCCTTTTTCAAAAACAAGTTGTGTGGTATAATTTTGGTCATAGTGGCAAAATAGATAGCAGATTTGAGGCAAATTAATGAATTTTGGAGGAGTATTATGTTGTTCGCACTCAGTCCCTATAATATGATAAAAGTACGGCTTATGAATAGTGCAGTGATTCAGCCCCCCTATGTCCATAATAAACGTAAATTAGATGAATATGTTATTTATCTCATCAAAAAAGGTAAAATGTACCTGGAGGAGAATAGTATTAAATATGTACTTATTCCCGGTGATTTTATTTTATTGGATAGTGAATGTCATCATGGTGGATACAAACCCTCTTACTGTGAATATTTTTATATACATTTTAAATGTGATGGGCTAAGTAAAATAGAATATCATTCAGACCAGGATTTATTGAAACATATGGTTTCTAAAAGAAACGATTCCCTTAAAAGTGATCCCTTTTCCTACACTACTATGGAAAACGACAGAATTATGTTACCGAAATATTTTCATCTAAATAATTACAGTGATCTACTAAAAATAAATCTATTACTAGAAGAGGCAACAGCAGCTAATAATAATCCCTTAGATAATTATAAAGTATTATGCTCTGTGAAAGTAATGGAAGCTTTTATTGAGATTTATCGTAGTTATGTACTGTTAATGACTGAAAATAATTCAAAAGGTATACCAAAATCCTACCACAAAGTACAAGAAATCCTGGAATATATCAATACAAGTTATGTAGACAAAATTACAAGTACAGACATTGAAGAAAAAGCAGACTGTAATTTTGACCACATCAACCGTGTATTTAAGCAGCTTACTCATAAGACTATATTTACTTATCTGAATTCAGTTCGTATTAATCATGCAAAGCAATTAATATCTACAACAAATATGAAAATGTCAGAAGTAGGCCAGGCTGTAGGGTTCGCTGATTTATATTATTTTAGTAAGGTTTTTAAAAAAGCAACAGGTGTATCACCTAGCAGCTTTGCAAAGGGAATGATGAAATAGTATATGGGGTATTAACAGTCTCAAAGTCTTGTGCTTCATGCAAGCATGAAACACAAGACCTTTTGACAGGGCATTCTATTATAAATGTATGGTTACTGTTTTAAAATTATCAGCTTTTACTGTAACGATTGTATTGGCCTCATTTGCATGTTTTACATATAGTAAGAGCCTGCCTTCATAGGTTCTGCGTGAGGTACTGGAATACTCTGTACAATCTGCTAAATTACCATTCTCTATACCAAGAAGTACGCCATCAGTAATTTCTATAGATAGTAGGGTACTATCATTAGTTATAGTATGACCTGCAAAATCAGTGATGCTAACCTCTAATTGTTCTAAAACATCCTCACCACTTGTGATTATGCTATTAACATAGTCTTTATTGGTTGAGGGTTCATTAGGGTTACTCCATGGTACTACCTGGATATGAGAGGCAGCATGTACAGTTTGAATACGGTCAGTAGCTAATTCTTTATTTTCTGCATTATATCCCGTAATACTTAATGTTCCCGCCGTATAGGGTACTATAAAAGTTATATAACCTAGTTGGTCATCAAAGTATTCTTTGCCCTGACTTACTTGATTGATAAAAAGTTCTCCATAGGCTAAATTGGTGTAGCATCTTACTTCTATTAGTTCTTGTGCCTCATAATTCCAGGCTCTGTATACATTTCTCCATTCATTTGGGACAGAGTCTTGTTCCAAATCCTGATTCACTCTAAGGGTAGTTAAATAAATCATTGGTGTACTGCTCCAGAAACTTTGCCTGCGGTAAAAGGAGTTCTTAGGAAAACCAGCTGTAGTGATAACACCAGCTCTTGCACCTCTAACCGGCCATCCTGCAGCTTCTCCAAGATAATCA
>DALYNO010000652.1:0-1884 GCA_031975295.1 Anaerocolumna sp.
CATCATTGATGCCTTAATACTCTTAACATTATACTCTGAGAAAATATAAATCATGCCAAAACAAAAAAGTTGTTGTAAATAGAGTCTCTATATTACAACAACTTTAAAAAAATCTTATTCAATTATATTTCTTACTATTTTCAGAAATTATACTATACTAAATTTACTGACTCAGATAATTCTTCATATTTTTTAAAGCTGATTTTTCTAATCTGGAAACCTGCGCTTGTGATATGCATATTTCCTTAGCTACTTCCATTTGTGTCTTACCTTCATAAAAGCGAAGTTCAATAATTCCTCGCTCCCGTTCTGATAATTTCGATAGCGCTTCTTTTAATGCTATTTCCTCCACCCAGTTCTCTTCTTTATTCTTTTTATCACTTACCTGATCCATAATATACAGCGTATCCCCGCCTTCTGAATAAACCGGTTCATACAAAGATACTGGACTTTGAATGGCATCCAGTGCAAATACTACATCTTCCTTTGTCATCCCGATTTCATTGGCAATTTCGTTTACTGTAGGTTCTTTATCATTCTTTTTTAATAAAGCTTCTTTGGTATATATAGCTTTATAAGCCGTATCTCTTAAAGATCTGCTTACTCTAATGCTATTGTTATCCCTAAGATATCTTCTGATTTCACCAATTATCATGGGTACTGCATAAGTAGAGAACTTCACATTCTGTGTAATATCAAAATTATCAATTGCCTTCATAAGACCGATGCAACCTATCTGAAATAAATCATCCACATTTTCATTACTGTTAGAAAATCTTTGTATAATACTAAGAACCAAACGTAAATTGCCTTTGATGTATAATTCTCTAGCTTGCCTATCTCCATTTAAAATACGCTTAAATAATTCTTCCTTTTCACTATTGTTCAGTAACGGCAATTTCGATGTATTTACTCCACATATTTCTACCTTATAAAGAGCCATATGAAAACCTCCCAAATCGTTTTTTACATAAGTAAATGATTCACTAATATGGGCATCTTTATACGATAAACTTAAATGTAATAATTTCCTTTTTTATAGTCTTATTATTAATTCTTTAGAATATACATTTTATTCCAAACGCAACATTTCTTTCTTTAATCTTTTAATAATTTTTTTCTCAAGTCTGGAGATATAAGATTGTGAAATACCTAATAAATCGGCCACTTCTTTTTGTGTACGTTCATTCCCATCATCGGTATTAAGGCCAAATCTTAACTGAACAATAATCCGCTCTCTTTCACTTAATTTGGATAAAGCTTTACCAAGAAGTTTACGATCTACTTCCTCTTCAATATTTTTGTATATAACATCTTCTTCTGTGCCAAGAATATCTGATAAAAGAAGTTCATTCCCATCCCAATCCACATTTAGTGGTTCATCTATAGAAACTTCCAGCTTGGTTTTGTTATTTCTTCTTAAGTACATAAGAATTTCATTCTCAATACATCTTGAAGCATAAGTTGCCAGCTTTATATTTTTATCCGGATTATATGTATTTATGGCTTTAATTAATCCAATTGTACCAATGGATATTAAATCTTCCACACCAACACCCGTATTATCAAATTTTTTGGCTATGTAAACAACCAATCGTAAATTATGTTCTACCAGAATTGACTTAGCTTGTGTATCATATTCCGTTCCTAGTTTGGCAATCTCTTCTGCCTCCCTGATGGAATCCAGTGGAGCCGGGAGAACTTCTGCACCGCCAATGTAATGTATTTCCCCATGACCGTTAAATAATATACTTCTAAAGTCAGGTATTACTCTGAATTGAATTTTATTTGGTATCGTAATTTTCAATAGCATTGTTTACTATTCCTCCCTTTCCATTACATAATTTCCTTATGTAAAATGGCTTGATATTCCCTTTGCCCATT
>DALYNO010000653.1:0-1871 GCA_031975295.1 Anaerocolumna sp.
GAATCCGACGCCAACAACGGATCCGACCCCAACAACGAATCCAACCCCAACGGTTAGTCCTGCTCCAACTAAAACACCAGAACCATCAGTGACACAGTCACCTGTTGTAGAACCAGGTATTGCTGGTAATGACAATGTGAAGGGGTGGGAGGATATTGTAAAATATCTTGAGGAATTAACGGCATCTGAAAAGCATAGTAAAATATCCATAAAGCTTGGTGAAGATTCTGTAATTCCAAAAGAAACCATATCCAGTATAAAAGGAAAAGATATAACCATTGCATTACAATTTAGTGGATATACTTGGAGTATCAATGGACAGAACGTTACTGGAATGAATCTGGAAGACATTGATTTATCTATAATTAGAAATACAAAAGATATTCCAGAGACTGTTATTGGTTTGGCAGCTGGTGAGAATACCTATGTAACCCTTCAGCTTGCACATAACGGAACCTTTGGATTCTCTGCCACGCTAACACTGGATTTAGATAAGAATAACACCGGTAAAATTGCTAATCTTTACTACTATAATCCTGTTACAAAAGCTTTAGAATTACAGTCTGTTGGTAAAGTGGATAAAAATGGTGCAGTAAATTTAAGTTTTCATCATGCTTCTGATTATGTTGTTGTATTAGGCAATCATGTATTATTGGATGAGGAGCTAAATAAAGTAAAGACATCAGTGACTGCAAATACTTTATATGCCGGCGGCACGACTGGAAACAAGGCAGATATTAAGTTAACCATGCCAGAGGTATTAACTGAGGCAATAAATGAGAACTTAATAAAGCAAAAAATTAGTTACACTTCAAGTAATGAAAAGGTTGCTTCTGTAGCTTCTAATGGTAAAATAACTGCCAAAGGGAAAGGAAAGACCACAATAACTACAACTGTAACAATAGGCAATACAAAACTTACATTTAAAAACGTTATAACAGTAAAAACAGCATATATGAAAGTTGTAAAAGCAAAAGATACCATGAAAGTAGGAGACAGTTTTACATATGCGGTAGAAGTATATGGATATAAGCAATCGGATGTTACATACTCAACGAGTAAAAAATCAATTGTGACAATATCCTATCATACGGGTAAAGCAAGAGCAATTTCTAATGGTACAGATTATGTCGTGATTAAGTGTAAGAATATAATAAATAAGATTAAAGTTACGGTTAAAAAATAGCAGGAATACGCCATATTCCAGATAGGTTTGCAAGGGAGGGTGTATGCTATAATAGAAAAGACAACCAATTAAGGATTTAGAAACAGCTAGATATAATATTAAGTTATAAAATAAAATACCTCGCAAATAATGAATTGTAACTAATTATTTGCGAGGTATTTGTTATCATTTTCTTAAAAATAAAGTACTGTTACTAGAACAAACAGTTGGGAGTACGCATTTACTTTGATGGAATAAACTACAGAAACAAAAGTTTATCTTCTGAAAGAGAGGTAATCTCTGAATATAGAATATCTCTGAAATCAATACTCATTTTCTCAGTCATAAATTCCTGGTCATAGGTATTTACAATTAGCCCTTTATTAGGATAGTGTGAAGTAACTGTTTTTAAGAGGGTGTTATTTCCCTTTCTTATAAAGGCATCCAGATTCTTCCTGCACATAGTTTTATATAATTTTCTATGAATAATATTTCCATCAGAGACAAGAAAAAGTTTAATGCCCTTCTCTGATGGAATTTTTAGAATAATTTTACGGTTTAAGAGAGAACTATAACCGTCAATTCCATGTTTAACATATTTAAGACCAGCAATCACATCCCGATATAAGGAGGCTGTTTCAAACTTTAGTTCACCGGCAGCAATCATCATTTTATCTTCACTTAACCTAATCATAAGTTCCAGATT
>DALYNO010000654.1:0-1863 GCA_031975295.1 Anaerocolumna sp.
AAAGATTTAACTACAACTCTTGGAACTGATAAAGAAGAATTTGTTTTTAGCGATCAGGAATTTTATAAAAAAAGTATAAAAGCTTCTGACTTAAATGGTACAGAGTATGTGAAATATAAAGGAGTCGAGTATCTCTATTTATATAGTAAGATTTCAGATACAGGTATTACTATTTGTGCCATGGTACCAAAGGCAAGCTTTATGCAGCAGGCAAATGATATAAAAATTATCACATTAATCATTGTAGCAATTGCCAGTTTGTTAGCCTTTAGTGCAGCAGCATTTCTTTCTGGACGTATAAGCAGAAGTTTAAAGAGTATAAACAAGAATTTAAAGCAAATATCTGAAGGTGATTTAACTGTAACCGTATCGACAAAACATAAAGATGAATTTATTACATTAGCTAATAATACCACTTATATGTTAAATAATATGCGTAGTTTAATTAATAAGGTTGCGAATGTTAGTGGTTTGGTATCGGATTCAGCCTCTCATGTTATGAATGCCTCAGAAGATTTGGCAGCTGCAAGCAGTAGCATTTCAGTTGCGATCAATGAGATTGGTAATGGAATTTCAGGTCAAGCACAAGATTCACAAAGTTGCCTGATGCAAATGGATGAGCTGTCCCAGAAAATTCAAATTGTAAATGAAAATATTACTGAGATAGAGCATGTAGTTGGTGAATCTAAAATGATGATTTCCCATGGCATAATGACTATGGAGGAGTTGTCTAGACAATCTGCAGAAACCAATAATATTACCAAGTATGTAGTTCAGAACATAACTGCCCTTGAAGAAAAATCCCATGCTATCAGTTCTATAATCCAGGTGATTAATGAAATTGCTGATCAAACAAATTTATTAGCTTTAAATGCTTCTATAGAAGCTGCAAGAGCAGGGGAAGCCGGCAGAGGATTCTCTGTAGTTGCCGATGAAATAAGAAAGTTGGCAGAACAATCTATGAAAGCTGCTAATGAAATAGGAGGTGTGATTATAGAAATCACATCTAAGACATTAGAAACAGTTACTACAGCAAAAGACGCGGAAGATATTGTGTATAAGCAAAATGGAATTGTAGAAAATACCATTAAGACCTTCAATGAAATGAATCATGGAGTTGAAAGGTTAATTGCTAGCTTATCTGTTATTGGACATAATATGAGTAATATGGATACTGCAAGAGTTGGTACATTAAGTGCAGTAGAAAGTATTTCTGCAATTTCAGAAGAAACCCTTGCTGCATCTGACATGGTAGATGAAAGTGTACAAAACCAGACTGCTTCTGTAGCTGCACTTGAAAGTGCCTCTAAAACCTTAGGTGATAACGCCCGTGAGTTAAATGAAGCCATTCATTTATTCCGTTTATAAACTAATTTAGAACTTTTAACTAATCCAATTAAAACGATAAGACTAATTATAAACACGAAATGCAAACTTGTATGTATTCCACTATAAAGCTGATGTTTATAATATTTGACCTCTCCATCTTAACATTAGAGTGTCAAAAGTCATCTTTGTAAATGATAAATGAATATGAAAGTTAGGAAAGGATTAAAGGTAATTCAAATGTATAAATTGATTTCAGGTTTGATTATTTATCGTGATGTGAGTAATAACAGTATATTAAGTGCATTGTCTGATATCTATAGGAAGTTCGATAAAATGCAAAAGGAAAATAAGCTTGATAAAAGGGAGATACTTGATGAAATATATCTTCAAATAAATAGACTTCTTGATTTGGCAACCAGATATGGCTTTGATACGAACCTATGGCATAACTATCTGGCCTTTATTTTGGCAACCAGTGAAAATCCCTATAGTATAATTTGTGAAAATAAAGGTAAACCAGTAGGAAGTGTGAAT
>DALYNO010000655.1:0-1857 GCA_031975295.1 Anaerocolumna sp.
TTTGAGCTAAAGAGAAGCTGCCGCTTCACGATTTTTCAATCGTAAAGCGACAGCCTCATTTTCTATATTCAGATTGAAAATAAATGATCAACCAAGTCGAGTTGAAAATGACGAACCAGGATTCATTATTGAAGAGTCATGGAAAATTTAATGGAGGGTCTACAAAATGTCTTAACAATTAACTGATATGGCATACATGGTTTGATATGAAAGGCCACATACAACTTGCATAGGCTGACTTGTTTTTGGCAAAATCAAAATCAAAAGCAATAGCAATAGCAAAAGCAAAAGCAATATCCTTTTGTATCAGACAATTATCTATATACCTGCAATACCTTTAAATGTTTAATTTGATATAATTGTAATATTATGTTATTTGATGTATGATATGTATTACAAGAAAATTTAGATTTGTTCACAACAAAGCAACTTATGATACACATTAAGAGATTGAAGCGTAATTTGAGTTTAAATAATTGGTATCGGGGGCAATATATTATGAATGGAAAAAGAATTCTTATTAAAATTTCTGGAGAGGCACTCAGTGGCGATGGTTTATCAATCTATGATAAAACTATCATTGATAGTATATGTAATGAAATAATGAAAGTAAAAGAAGAGGGCTATCAAATAGCTATAGTTGTTGGGGCAGGTAATTTACTAAGAGGACGTGATGCTGAAAATTGGGGCATAGATAGACCAGATGCTGATGAAATGGGGATGCTCTTTACAGTATCAAATGCACTGATGCTTCGCAACAAGTTAAGTAAACTTGGTATATCCTCTAAGGTCTTAACCCCAATGCTATTAGGAGGAATTTCAACCATCTACAACAGGAAAGATGCTATAAAGATGTTAGAAGATAATCAAGTAATTATTTTTGGTGGTGGAACAGGCAATCCCTTTGTATCAACTGACTATCCAGCAGTACAAAAAGCAATCGAAATGGAAGCAGATATGTTGATAATGGCAAAGAATATAGACGGAGTATATGATTTAGACCCACGTTTTAATAAAAATGCTAAACGGTATCAACAGGTAAGTTATGATACTTGTGTTTCAAATAAGATTAAAGCATGTGATTCATCAGCATTTATGTTAGCAGAGGAATTTGGAGTTACTATGTATTTATATGATGGAAAAGAAAGAAATGTAATTTTCAATATTGTCAAAGGTATGAATATCGGTACTGTAATTAAGAAAAACTGTACGGATGTGTTTTATTAATTACCAATTTATTTGGTTTTTCCAATTGGAAATATTTATAAAAGTAAATTAAAGATATATCAATTGAGCAGAGCATAATGAGCTCTGCTCTAAGAATAAAAATCAACTATATGTTATTCAGAGCCACTTATGTAATGTAGCTATCTCATAATCTCTAGGAAAATTAAAATCAACTATATGTTATTGCGAGCCTTAATCTTATTTAGAAACTCAAGTTAGGAATTATAAGAATTAGTTAACCGTGATAACTCAAAAAGAGTGAGAGTAGTATTACAGCAAATTTTGCTATAGATTACCTCTTAAGTTTTCAAATACACCATAAATATCTAAAATTCCATAACCCCAATCTCTACTAGGATAGGACTTACCAGGATCCCTACGCGCACCTCGAATTAACATGTTTTTAACATCGGTACCATCCATGTGTTCAACGTTGCCTCTAATAATACCCCATTCTAATATCATGGCAGCAATTCCAGTGGTATGGGCTGCTGCTACACTGGTTCCTGACAGTGTAGAATAACTATTTTCTAAGTCTGGACCTTTAACATTTACGCCAGGAGCTGCCAAATCAGGAGAAATTCGTTCAGTTCTGGTGAAACCTCTGCTTGCATCTATAAATAGACTACC
>DALYNO010000656.1:0-1845 GCA_031975295.1 Anaerocolumna sp.
TTGGAGATGTTATAATCTTTTAAATTTTATGTATTTATATATTAATCCAATAATAAAGAAAAGAGGCGTGCTTATGAACAAACATAGTGTAGAAGAAACCAAACGCACAAAGCAAGGCTTGTACGATCCCAGATTTGAACATGACAATTGCGGAATTGGTGCTGTCGTTAATATCAAAGGCGTCAAAACCCATGAAACTGTTGCAAGTGCCTTGAAAATAGTTGAGAATTTGGAACACCGTGCCGGTAAAGATGCAGAAGGAAAGACCGGAGATGGTGTTGGTATTTTATTGCAAATCTCTCACAAATTTTTTGAAAAAGAGGCGGCTGCCTTAAATATTTCTATTGGCAGTGAAAGGGACTATGGCATTGGCATGTTCTTTTTTCCTCAGGATGAATTAAAGAAGAACCAAGCAAAGAAAATGTTTGAAATTATTGTTGAAAAGGAAGGTATGGAATTCCTTGGATGGCGTAATGTGCCTATTCATCCAGATATTTTAGGTCAGAAAGCAATAGAATGTATGCCTTGTATTATGCAAGGATTTGTGAAAAGACCATCTGGTGTGAAACGAGGTCTTTCTTTTGATCGTAAATTATATATCGCTAGAAGGGTATTTGAACAAAGTAATGACAATACCTATGTAGTATCCTTATCCAGCCGTACCATTGTTTATAAAGGAATGTTTTTAGTAAAACAGCTTCGACTGTTTTTTGAAGATTTAATGGATGAAGTTTATGAATCAGCCATTGCAATTGTGCACTCAAGATTTAGCACTAATACAAATCCTAGCTGGCAGAGAGCACATCCTAATAGATTAATTGTTCACAATGGCGAAATCAATACAATCCGTGGTAATGTAGATAAAATGCTTGCAAGAGAAGAGACCATGCACTCCCAATATTTAAATGGAGAATTACACAAAATCCTGCCAGTTATTAATACAGAAGGTTCTGACTCTGCCATGCTGGATAATGCATTAGAATTCCTTATCATGAGTGGTATGGATTTACCTCTTGCAGTAACCATTACAATACCGGAACCCTGGGCCAATGATCAGAATATCAGTTCTTGGAAAAGGGATTTCTACCAATACTATGCTACCATGATGGAGCCATGGGATGGACCTGCCTCTATACTATTTAGTGATGGCGATATAATGGGTGCGGTACTTGACCGTAATGGCCTAAGACCTTCCAGATATTATATTACAGAGGATGATCATTTAATCTTATCCTCAGAAGTTGGTGTATTAGATATTCCTGCTGATAAAATTGTTAAGAAGGAAAGACTTCGCCCAGGCAAGATGTTATTGGTTGATACCATTAAGGGATGTCTTATAGATGATGAAGATTTAAAGACCAGTTATGCAAAACGCAGTCCTTATGGAGAATGGTTAGATAGTAATTTAGTGAAATTAAAAGATCTGCATATTCCAAATAAGAAAGTATTGGAATATGACGATGAAGAAAGAGCAAAATTGCAAAAAGCATTTGGTTATTCTTATGAAGACTATAGAACTACCATTTTACCTATGGCAAGAACTGGCGCAGAACCTGTTGCAGCAATGGGTGCAGACAGTCCACTGCCTATTCTCTCTAAGAATAATCCTCCATTATTCAGCTATTTCAGACAGCTGTTTGCGCAGGTTACCAATCCTCCTATTGATGCCATCCGGGAAGAAATTGTAACCTCCACTGATGTATACATTGGTGAAGATGGTAATATCTTAGAAGAGTGTGCGGAGAACTGCAAAGTATTAAAAATTCACAATCCAATCCTTACCAGTACGGATTTATTAAAGATTAAATCCATGAAAGTATCAGGATTTAAAGTTGAAACCATACC
>DALYNO010000657.1:0-1838 GCA_031975295.1 Anaerocolumna sp.
GTTACACCATTTTTAAATTCATTAGCAAAAGATAAGAATACATTGTATTTTGATAATTTCTTCCATCAAACAGGTCAAGGGAAAACGTCTGATGCAGAATTTATGCTTGAAAACTCTTTATTTGGGTTACCTCAAGGATCAGCTTATATTACAAAAGCACAAAATACGTATCAGGCAGCTCCAAGTATTTTAAAAGATTATGGTTATACATCAGCTGTATTCCATGGTAATAACGGAAGCTTTTGGAATAGAAATGTGATTTATAAATCATTTGGATTCGACAAATTCTTTGATGCTAGTTACTATAACACAGGTACTTCCGAGGACATGGCTGAATATGGTTTGTTAGATAAACCATTCTTTGAACAATCTCAAAATCTTTTAAGCTCCTTACCACAACCTTTTTATACAAAATTAATTACGGTAGGGAATCACTATCCATATAAAATGAATCAAGACTTAGTAACAATCGATAAAGCTACTACTGGAGATGCAAGTGTAGATAATTATTTCCAAACTGCACGTTATGCAGATGAAGCAATCGAGCAGATGTTCAATCAACTAAAAGAATCAGGCTTATACGATAATACGATGATTGTTCTTTATGGGGACCATTATGGTATTTCAGATAATCATAATGCGGCGATGGAACAAGTTATGGGTAAAGAAATTACACCATATGAAAGTGCTAATTTACAACGCGTACCACTATTCATTCATGTTCCAGGAATGCAAGGTGAAACAAACCATACTTATGGTGGACAAACTGACCTTCTTCCAACATTATTACACTTACTTGGAATTGATACGCAAAACTATGTTCAATTTGGTTCAGACTTATTATCAGAAGAGCACAATGAAATTGTACCATTTAGAAATGGTGATTTTGTAAGTCCTTCGATTTATTCAATTAATGAAAAATATTATGATAACAAAACAGGTTTACTATTAGATGATAGTCAATTAGAGTCTGCGAAAGCTATGAAAAAAGAAGTAGACTTTAAATTAGGCTTATCTGATAAAGTAGTGAATGGAGATTTATTGAGATTTTATACACCTACAGGATTCACGCCAGTAGATCCGTCTAAGTTTAACTACAGCAAAGATGAGAGTGTAGAATCTAAATAATGACTAGAGGGCAGTTCAAGAAGAGGTATTAGATATTAAAGCGTTTATAATAAGACTGCTTTAGGATATCTTCCCGTCTACTTGAATTGCCCTTTTTTATATGAATACACACGGGGCTCTTCCTATTTTAATTTTCGTGAAAGCATAAAAAGCAGACGGTTTAAAAGTGCAAACATGCATTTCTAATTGGCTATCTGCTTTTATTTCTAAGTATCAAAATAAATCAAAATGAAAATCTAGTTAAAGATGAATCTGTGTGAAGATAAATTAAAAAAGCTAGGTTATACTATAATAATGACTTGCCTACTTGAACTTACAACATGGCATAACTGTGTAACAAGTAGAAGCATTATAGGGAGCAGAATGGAATAGTGTCTCCCATTATGAGAGGATTTGAAGGATATGACAGATAATTTTTGGCGGGATTTACCGCGACCATTTTTTGTACTTGCACCAATGGAAGATGTGACAGATGTCGTGTTTCGTCATGTAGTAAGTAAAGCAGGTAGACCAGATGTATTTTTCACAGAGTTTACTAACTCGGATAGCTATTGCCACCCTGAGGGTCAGAAAAGTGTGCGAGGTCGTCTACTTTTCACTGAAGATGAACAGCCAATGGTTGCACATATATGGGGAGACAATCCTGAATATTTCCGTCAAATGAGTATTGGAATGGCAGAGCTAGGCTTCAAAGGCGTAGACATTAACAT
>DALYNO010000658.1:0-1823 GCA_031975295.1 Anaerocolumna sp.
AGTGGGATTGGTCTTGCTACAGCACAAAAATTTGTAAACGAAGGTGCATATGTTTATATCACGGGACGTAGACAAAACGAACTTGATAAAGCTGTTAACCAAATTGGCAAGAACGTAACCGGTGTTCAAGGTGATATTTCTAAGCTTGAAGACTTAGACAAACTATATGACATTATAAAGCAGGAAAAAGGTAAGTTGGACATTCTTTTTGCTAATGCAGGCATCGGCAACTTCCTTCCATTAGGTGAAATTACTGAAGAGCAGGTTGATAGAACGTTCGACATTAACGTTAAAGGAACCATCTTTACTGTTCAAAAAGCGTTATCACTATTCCCGGACAAAGTAGGTTCTATTATTGTAACAGGCTCTACTGCTGGATCAATTGGCAACCCAGCGTTTAGTGTATATGGAGCATCTAAAGCAGCATTAAGAGCACTAGTTCGCAACTGGATTCTTGACCTAAAAGGTACTGAAATCCGTGTAAATGTGGTTAGTCCAGGAGGTATTCTTACACCTGCATACGATGAGCTTTTTGGTGATGCACTTGAAGAGGTACTGGAAAATAGCAGGAATACTGTTCCAGCTGGAAAAGTTGGGACACCTGAAGAAGTAGCAAACGCTGTATCTTTCCTTGCTTCAGACGAAAGCAGTTACTTGACGGGTGTTGAATTGTTCGTAGACGGTGGGCTAGCACAGGTTTAATTTAACAGCAGGATTACAAAGGGGGAATATTACGGATGACTAGCAATACTAATCAAGTTGTTCTAAACATTCGTTTCAAAGTTAAACCAGGTAAAAAGGAAGTCTTTCGAAATTCACTTTATTCACTTGTTGAAGTGATGTCGAAAGAACCTACCTTTATAAATGCTATTATAAGCGATGATATTGAAAAGCAGGATGATCTTGTGATTTATGAAATCTGGCAAGGTACAAAAGACAGTTGGTTACAGGAAGAATTACCAAAGCCTTATCGGAAAAAATATGAGGAAATTCTTGGTGATCTACTTGAGGATAGAATTATAAGTTATTTAATCCCAAACGGAGAATGGGGAAGTAATTTAACGAATGGATCAAGAACAAGCTTAGCAAGCCTAAAATCCTCTATATCAACGGTTTAAGTAACTTGTATAAAAAAGGCACAAACGCTGTTATAAAGTGTACCCTTTGTAAAGGACATTTTGAAAAAGGTTAAGCAACTTGTTGAAGCTGCTGTCTGTATTTTGCAGGCGGCAGCTTTTTTTAATTCCACCGGCCTCGATAATGATTATAGCACGTCATATAACTCTTAATCTCTTGTTTTACATCTTCTAAAGTTTCACATTTTTTTAAATTTGTTGCATCCTTAAAATGAACAAAGAATGATTCTTGAAGTTAATTATTCAAACAGTTTCCCATGACATTGACTGACCTAAGCTCATTTTCTTTACGAGAGTCTTGTATAATGGAAGCTCTAATCGGAATGGATAAACGCATCCTTTGCTAAATGCACGGGGGCTCTTTACAGAAGAACAGATGAATAAGATGGGGCAGAATTCAAACGTATATTTATGTGGCTGAGGCGGCCATCACATATACACCTGCATTTAAGCTGGAGGGTATCATTGCCAATAGTCGACCTCTTAGTCGAGTAGCCATTGGGATTTTCACCCAAAGGAAAGTTGATTCCAAAGAAAGGGCAGTTTTTTAGATAGTGGTGAACTTTGCTATGCTTCTAAAACTGATATGTTAATACTTATTGAGGCTGGAATAAAGATCCACCCCAAAATTAAAAGCAAAAAACAACACATCATCCCCAATACAAATTTTCTATTTGAGTAAACTAA
>DALYNO010000659.1:0-1818 GCA_031975295.1 Anaerocolumna sp.
ACATCAGGAGCAATCCAGCAAGGGAAACGAGGAATAACAGGTACATTAGTTTCAACTTTATTTTGATTATCTGCTCTCATACCAGCAATCGCTGCATCTGTTGCAACAGGAGCTTTACCCATAATCTCTAAGTAATCAAGGGCTGCATTGATTTGTTCTGGTGTTGCATCTTTTGAGAACATATAAGGTGTACCACCGGATAAGGAATATTGTGCTCCTCCTGGACCAGCTGGCAGTGGAATGATTGATAATTTATCAGCAGGAAGTCCGTTAACCTGAGTAGGTTGGTTTACTGCGTCATTTGCTGCAATGTACATAGCTGCGGTTCCAGTTCCTAAGTTAACAAAACCTGTTCCCCAATCTTCATTAGTAGGATCTGGAGTAAGTACATCGTATTCCCATTTTAAAGATTTAACATATTCCATAGCTGCAATTGCTTCCGCTGTATCTACGTTAGACACAAATTTACCGTTTTCTTCTAAAGTTAAAGTAGCACCAAATGCCCATGCTATATTACTAAAATGCCAGCCACCTGCGTTGTCTTTAGCAAGTAAGCAAAGACCAGCCTGACCTGTCTTTTCTTTAATTACTTTTGCTGTCTCTGCAAGTTCTGTCCAAGTCTTAGGATATAACGGATATCCGTCTGCATCCACTAAACCAGCTTCTTCAAATAATTCCACGTTTAACATTAAACCAAGCGCATAACCGTCACGAGGAATTCCATAAATTCTCCCATCTTTAGAAAGAAGATCACGGATTGAAGGATTAATTATTTTATCCCAGCCTCTTGCCGCTAATTCATCAGTGATATCAGCTACGAAACCTCCATTAATCAATTTTTGAGGTTCTGTATACCAGCTTTCAAAGATTGTAGGTAAATTTCCTGATTCCGCTAAAGATACAAAAGTATCTGTAGCATATTTATAATAAGCAGGAACTACTTCTACATTAGTGTGAGTCTCATTAAATGTTTTAACATATCCTTCATGTAATTCAATGTCTGATGTTAAAGTATCTTCAGGCCAGATACCTAGTTTTAACTGAATATTCTCTGCTGGAGCAGGTGTCTCCTCTTCTGCTGCTTTTGTAGGTTCTTCAGTAACCACTGGAGTAGCACTGTCAGCATCTGTAGTGTCAGCCGGCTCCTCCTTTTTACCACATCCGGCGAACATGCTAACTACTAATAAAAGGCATAACAAAATACTAACTAACTTTTTTGTTCTTTTCATAAATTTCCCCTTCCTTCATAATAAGTTTTTCTTATATGGTTTTACGTTAAACTATTTACTGTTATGTAGGTTTACTTGTTAGTTTAACGTTAAACCCATTATAGCAGTTGTGTAAATTGATGTCAATCCCCATATTTAATATTTTTTTATTGTTTATTTTTACAGTTGCATTAAAAACCTTATTTATATTCTTTTTCAACAATTTTAAACAACCAATATTTGTGCATTTTTAAATACAAACAATAAATTTACTGCTCTACCAAAGCAGAATAAAGAATGTGCAAATCACATTCTCACGCTGACACGTTGTCACCAAAGTACAGTCTCTCATGGGAGAATCATGTGTATTCCGTTGGGCAAGGCTTTTTATCGAATGGGAATTTCTGAGAATATCCCATTCATGAACAAAGTATCTGGCTCACCAGACTCTAGCGATGACGCCCTGTCACATCAGTGACACCTTCCTATTAAGCGTCATGCGCATCACGGAGTGCTTAATACAGGATAGTTCAGGGAACTTTCGTATAAAATAAAAAAAGGGGATGTCGCACTAAATGTGCGGCGCCCTTTTTACATTTATGATGTTTAT
>DALYNO010000660.1:0-1810 GCA_031975295.1 Anaerocolumna sp.
AAAGGCCCGTAACAAGTAAATTCTCCTTGTTACTGGCCTTTTTTTAATTTATACTTTCTTAGATTTATATTTTTGATTTATTTAAACTATTTTACTATCTTGTATTGCTAAATAAAAAGCTATATCCATTGTTAAATGCCCCATATATCATTCTTGATATACTTATCCATGAAGCTTTTCATAGATAATATTGCTTAATCTGGCAAAATCCTCCAGTGTTAACGCCTCACCCCTAATGGTAGGTGAAACTCCTAGTTCTTCAATTGCCTGGGCAATGATATCTTTGGGTAAATGAATTTCTGGATTATTGTTTAGCCCATTTACCAGCGTTTTTCTTCTTTGATTAAAAGAAGCCCTAATAATTTGAAACATCAGCTTTTCATCTCTTAGTGTAACTGGCTTGTCCTCATGAAGGGACAGTCTGATAACTGCTGATCCAACATTGGGTCTTGGCATAAAGCAGTTTGGAGGCACATTCGCAGCCATGTATGGTTTGGCATAATACTGAACTGCCAAGGAAAGTGCTCCGTAGTCCTTACTACCAGGACCTGACTGCATTCTGTCAGCAACCTCCTTTTGCACCATAACTGTAATATTCTCCATTGGTACATGGGCCTCAAATAACCCCATAATAATGGGGGTTGTAATATAATATGGCAGGTTGGCTACAATTTTAATGGGTCTGTTATTATTCTTTTCTCGTACCAGCTGATTTATATCAAATTTTAAAACATCTTCATTGATCACGGTTACGTTATCGTAGGAAGATAAGGTATCATCCAAAATAGGAAGAAGATTCTTATCAATTTCAACCGCCACTACTTCTCTAGCTGCCTCACATAAGTATTGGGTTAAAGTACCGATACCAGGCCCTATTTCAAGCACCATGTCCTCTTTAGTAATCTCTGCAGCTTTAATTATTTTATCGAGTACGTGGGTATCAATTAAAAAGTTCTGCCCATACTTTTTCTGAAATATAAAATGATATTTATTTAAAATTTCTATGGTTTCTTTGGGATTTCCTAATGTGGCCATTTTTCCTCTTTTCTATCTACTGTTAAAATTATATAGTTTTTTAGCATTTTCATTTGTAATACGAACTACCTCCTCATATTCCATTCCTTTCAATTCTGCAATGACTTTGGCAATATAGGGGATATTAAGGGACGTATTTCTTTTGCCTCTATTGGGTTCTGGAGAAAGATATGGTGAATCTGTTTCCAGTACCAAATACTCTATTGGGATATATTCTACTACTTCCTTTAACTTTCTACTATTTTTAAAAGTAATAACACCGCCTATTCCAAGATAAAATCCCATATCTGCATAAATCTTGGCCATGTCTTTTTCATAAGAATAGCAGTGAATCACACCACCACTTTCCCGCAAATTAGAAGACTTAATCATATCCAGTGTATCTGCTGCTGCATCTCTGCTGTGTATTACAGAAGGCAAATGAAGTTCTTTGGCTAAATCCATTTGTCTTTCAAACCATTTTTTCTGTATATCTCGTTCTGGCGCATCCCAATAATAATCAAGACCAATCTCACCAATAGCAACTACTTTAGAACTTGATGCCGCTTCTTTTAACCATAAAAACTTTTCATCATCTAATTCCCCGGTATCACTTGGATGAACACCTATTGCTCCATAAACAAAAGGATATTTATCTATCAGTTCTAGGGTTTGCTTAGAGGTTTGAATACTTGAACCTATGTTTACAACATATTCAATTCCATTTTCTAACAAACTATTTAGTAAAGCATCTCTATCAGAATCAAATGCCTCATCGTCATAATGCGCATGTGTT
>DALYNO010000661.1:0-1806 GCA_031975295.1 Anaerocolumna sp.
TGAAACTATTTCGTGCCACTAATAAGGAAAAATACCTTAAATTAGCCTGTTATTTCATTGAAGAAAGAGGCAAAAATCCAAATTATTTTGTGGAAGAAAAGCAAAAGCGTGGTTGGGTACATTTTAACATGGATCCGTTAGATGCAGAATATGCCCAATATCATGCACCAGTTAGAGAACAGAGCACTGCAGTAGGGCATAGTGTAAGGGCAGTTTATATGTATACAGCAATGGCTGATATTGCTGGACAGACTGGTGATTTGTCACTTTATGAAGCTTGTGATAGATTATGGAATAACATTGTGGAGAAAAGAATGTATATAACAGGGGGGATTGGTTCAACGGTTCAGGGCGAAGCGTTTACCACAGATTATGATTTGCCCAATGATACAGCCTATGCAGAAACATGTGCCTCCATTGGATTAGCTTTCTTTACGAAACAATTATTGGACCTTCAACCTGATAACCGTTATGCAGATGTATTAGAACAAATCTTGTATAATGGGGTAATAAGTGGCATGGGGTTAGATGGTAAGAAGTTCTTTTATGTTAATCCATTAGAGGTTAATACAGATATATCCGGTGTAATACCAGGTTATAAACATGTATTACCCCAAAGGACTGATTGGTATGATTGTGCCTGTTGCCCTCCAAACTTAGTTAGAATACTTACCTCACTTGGTACCTTTGCTTATAGTGAAAATGATCAGACCATATACTCCCATCTTTTTGTTGGGGGAAAGGTAAATCTTAAAAATGCAGATATTACTTTGACTACTAAGTATCCTTGGGAAGGTTATCTCCATTACCGTATCCAGAGCAAAAACAAAAGAGAATTTGAAATTGCTATTCGTTTACCAGGCTGGGTACCTGAATATGAAGTTAAGGTCAATGGTAAAAAAGTTGATACAGAAGGTAAAATAAGAAATGGGTATATATATTTAAAAAGAATATGGGGAGAGAACGACTATATAGATTTCGTTTTTAAAGTTGTAACGAGAAGAATCTATTCCCATACGGCAGTAAGAGCTAATTCTGGTTGTGTGGCCTATATGAGAGGACCTTTTGTGTATTGTTTTGAGGGAACCGATAATGGAGAGGGACTTTCTGCTGTTAGAATTCCAAGAATGGCACCTGTAACGAAAGAAGTGGTAAGTACAGGTTGTTTGGAAGGCCTTACTATTTTAAAACTTAAGGGATTAAGATTAAAAAGTGAGGACACACTATATTCCATGTTGCCACCGGTTGAAAGTGAAACTACATTAACTGCCATACCCTATTTTGCTTGGGGCAACAGAGAGTTAAATGATATGCGGGTATGGATGTATGAGAAGTAATACTAAATCTGATTGAGAAAACGAATTAAAATATAGGACAGGAGTACAGGCGCTCTTTTTTTAATAAGCATATAATATATTGAATTAGGAGTACAGGAACTAAAAACAGGTTAGGAATATATAAATAAAAATAAAGGATTATTTTATGTCATTGACATAAGATAGTGGCTTTGTTATACTAGGTTTATTCAATAAAGGATTGGTGGTGGGAAGATGATGATAAATTCTTGCAAATAATGTATATAATAGCCATACGTAACTGTATTGTTTCTATAAGAAATAGAAACATTATTTTCGTGGGCTTTGCAAGAATGAATCTGTCATCTTTCTATCTGAAATAAACAAACGGCGACAAAACCGTTATACCCTCTTGTATCAAAGACGTACTTTGAGTAAGAGGCAAAAGACAGATGCAGGGAATTCTTGCATCTTATTTTTTTTGCCTTGGAGGTGCATGATATGTCACAAA
>DALYNO010000662.1:0-1797 GCA_031975295.1 Anaerocolumna sp.
ATAAACATCATAAATGTAAAAAGGGCGCCGCACATTTAGTGCGACAGCCCCATTTATTTCTAACTATTCTATACCATTCTCTAGTTCACTATTATCTAGCGTGTTATCCTCCAAGGAATCATCACTTATACTCCCCATATTCTTATCAACATAACCTTCTGGTTTATCCCCTATAACAAATGTACAGGTTAGAGATACTACACTGCCATCTTCACTCTCAACAGAATAAGTTACTAGATAATGTTTATTATCCACAGACTGAATATCGACTTTAATTTTGTCTGTATAGTCCTGATTATCTTTGTTGGCTGCTAATACACCTCGTTTCACAAAGGCTTCATTTATTTCAGTACCATAAGGAACATCATATACGTTAAAAACGCCTTCTAATCTTATATCTGAAAAATAAGCAAATTGTACTGAATCGCTAAAGGTATTGCCAACCCCATCCTGGGCTGTATAGGTAACCTGGTAAGCATAATCATTTATCTGTTCCACTGACACATTAATATCTTTTGTTGTAAGTTTTGCATAATCATCATTGATGCTTAGGCCTTTGCGTGCAAGACTTATAATTTTAGCTTCCCCTGCCTCTAATTGTTCTTTCGTTAATTCTTTGAAATATATACCTGTAATTACAGGTGCTGCTGTATCAACATATACAAAGGAGGTTTGTTTTCCTATCTTTTTATTTGAAGCTTTTATGGAATAGGTCAGCGTATACTTATCCGGTGTAGTTTTTTCGATATTTACCTTAATATCCTTAGCAGAAAGCTTTAATGTTGACAGATACGCTGTAACACCTTTCATGGCAAATGCTCTGTCAACTACTGTATCTTTTGAAACAACTTTATCAGAGATTCCTTTTAATACTGGTGCCTGGGTTGATTTCTTAACTGTAAGAGCCATGGTTTTTACTATAGATCTTCCCAATAAGTCTGTTACAGAATACTCAATCTTATATACGCCTGCTTTATAAGGGTCCACTTTTCCGTTCACCACTATATTCTTGGTTATATCTGTACCAGTCGTAGATATAGCTTTTACACCTTTTAATAAATCTGTCTTTGTTCCCCATTCTATAGATTTATTAGCAACCCCTGTAATACTTGGCGTTTTTGAGTTAAATGGATTATCCCTACTTGGATCAGTAGGATCCCAACCAGTCCCAACAGGTAATTTAACAGCTTCAGGTTTGCCAAGAGGACCAGGATTCTTATCATTATAAATTTCCACTGTAGTTCCTATAGGGCAGTTATCATATATCCATTTAGCATCTGCAACCGTAAGTCTCACACATCCGTGAGATGCTGTAGTTCCTAACTTATTATACTGGGTAGCTGATAAAGTGGAAGCATCCATTTTATAATACCAAACGGAATGAAATAAAATTCCTCCCACAATTCGTGTGGAATACTGTCCCCAAACATCACCCATTAATAATTTCCAACGGTACTTTATTGGTGTTTTATAAACCCCCAGTGGTGTTGCCGCACCAACAGAACACACCATTGATTTGACCGGTATTGTATATTCACCCTTTTTATCCCTCTCATAAACGGTAACCGTATTTTGCTGTTTATTAACCTTTATATAATAAGGCATCTCTGATTTAGCAAATGTTTTTGATGAAAAGCTAATGCTGCCAATTATCATTGATACTACACAAAGGATAATAGTCATTCGTAGTTTTGTTTTGTTAAATACCATTTATTACTCCTTGCTTTTATTTACCTGAAATATCTTCCAATTTCTCAAGTACAGTAAACATACTGAAAGAATGTGTTACTTTTATGG
>DALYNO010000663.1:0-1788 GCA_031975295.1 Anaerocolumna sp.
ACTTTATAGGTTATAGATTGGATAAAGATATTATCACAGACAAATTCATTTTTGACCTCACTTATAGTTCTTCACGATTATTGCTTAAAAGGTATACATTCAGAAGTTCAAAAGCAGTATTTATGGATAATAACAGCCGGATTTTTTGTAAGGAATTTATATAGATAATTAATTTTTGATCTTCGGATATGCAAAAATTATGAAATAACTTTGGTATGCTTTGTATCAATGATACCTAATATGACTTTTTCAATGGGAGATTATTATGAAGAATAAGGGAATAAGCTTTGAAATACCTAATAAATACGGAACTTATCTTTCTGAAATACTTGAGCCGTTACCCTATGCAGAATTTCAATGGTCAATTGATGATGACGAGATATACAAAATCAAGGATGGAGAATTTTTAAGTGAAGGATTATTCAAAGATATGAGCAATGTTTTATCTGGCAATGAACTTTATGAGATTGCTTCAAGCTGTTCTCAGTATCTAATATTCATAACCTTAAGAGCATTTAATAAATACGGAAATATCGTAACAGTAAATAACTATCAAAATTTTTTGGAAAGTGACTGCCAAATAATTCTGGGCGTTTATGATTGCTCCTATGTTATGCTATGGTGTAAAGATAGCCGTTTAGTATCCATGTTGTTCCATTATTTCCATGAAAAAGTATTTGATAACCTTAAGTACATCACAGAAGATGAGCTGATTGAAGGAAAATATCGTCTTGTCTAGTATCCATATCAACTCCCAGTTTTTATCGCTCTACTAATGCTTTTATCACTATTGGTAACTGCATGCCACAATTGAATTATCATATCAGCGGTTTCTTCTATACTCTCAAACTCTCCGCAGATTATTACTTTTAGTCTATCATCAAACACAGTCGGACCTTTGTAAATAATCTCACAGGTTTGGTTTGTTCGTTTTTATGGGTTGCAGAAATACATATTAAACTGGTCGTACTTTAAATTTTGGTATTGTATTTCCGACTGCACAATACCCGTTTGATTTAAAAAAGTTTGATAACCATTGTGAACTAAACTATTACATTTTATGAGCACAAGAAAATCTAGGGTTTTCTAGCAAGTTGTAAGTCAATGGTATCATATATTGTGATTTGACCACCCAAATTATCAATCGCTTGTTCAATTTCTGAGAAGAATTTTTTTCTAGTATTCTCTTCAATCGCAATATGGTCTGAATACGTACTGAGAAGTATTATGTAATCCTTTGCATAAAATGTCCTTGTCCTATGATATAGTTTGCAACTTATGTCAACAAATCCATATTTCTGTGCTATATCTGCACGCTTTTTCGCATCATCCATGCTGTACTCCTTAGAAACAAGAGAGCCCGGCATATATACAGAATATATCTTTTGGAGTGCCTCGTGAATTTCTTCTCTGCCTTTATCCTTATATGGATGGTTCGCAAATCGAGCAAATACACCACCACTTTTTAACATATCAAAAACCTTTTTATATCCCAATTCTTCTGAAATCCAGTGAAACGCAGAAGCAGAATAAACTAAATCATATAAATTAGAGTCACACACAAAATCTTCGAATTTAGTTGTTACAGCTGAAAATTTAGGAAATTCCTTAAATTTTTGGCGACATAATTCAGCCAAATTTTCACCATATTCCACAGCGGTTAATCTACACCCTGTTTTTAAGATAGGTAAAGTTGCTTGTCCTCCGCCAATACCGATTTCTACAACGTTACTGAATTCATCAATAGTCTTATATCTAGAAATATCTTCGTACAGTTCCTTGACATAT
>DALYNO010000664.1:0-1786 GCA_031975295.1 Anaerocolumna sp.
ACAAATTGCCAATGAAAATTATATAATAGGGCTTTTGTCGGGCAACTCATATGATGATTTATATTCCCACAGTTAATTTTCTTGTTAAGGAACACCTATGGGAATTTAATTCATCCGGGTATCTAAAGAACTATACTTTGAGTTACTATGTAAAAATATAGAACCTCACAGTCACAAAAGTAAAAATAAAAATGGTTTATCACTTTGATAGAACAGAAATAAAAAGTCCAAACTCCTCACTACGTTCGTTAGACAGTGAACTTTTTATTTCTAAATCAAACTGATAAACCCTAAGTAATTTTATAAACTCGTCAAGTCACGTCGATGTATATTTTAGGTCATGGTAATAACTTTAATGTTTCAACTGAATTTCTCAAGTATTATATAGCATTATAAACTGCGAAGTTTGAGTTAATTATTTAACTGTCTAATTGACAGTGGTCAGTTCAGATTCTGGACTGCCTTTTATATGTATGTTTATATATTGACAATTACAGGTCCATTCTAGACTTCCTGTATTTGATTTTTGATAGAATTAATATTCATCTAAATATTCTAATTTACTAACAGAGACTTCATAAGCTACTCGTTTTTCGAATTCATTTTCGCCAACTTTTTTCTGATATTCACGACTTTGGATTCTGCCCCATACTTGTATGTGGCCTCCTACTGCGAAATTTTCAGCGAATCTTGCATTTCTTCCCCAACAGATACAAGGTATGTAATCAGATTTTCCATAAGGACGATTAACAGCCAGGAGAATATCGGCGATTTCTCTGCCAAGAGGAGTCTTACGGTAAATTGGCTGTTTACAGACAAAACCATCCAGGAATATAAAATTTGGTCTTGCTCCGTCTAAATCTTCAATACATACTTTAAATTCTCTTGCAAAAACTGATAATACTAAACGGTTCTTATTATCTTCGTGTCTGTTATAAGAACGAAATTGCCCATTCACCTCTACGTACTTTCCTTTTAAGTCTGATTTAATATCTACTAAACGTTCTGATATCATAATTGGTACCAAATCATATGAATTACTCAGACGGTTAACGGATACCTCTAGAACATAAAAGCCCTCCCCAAATACATCATGACTGAATTCAAAATCAGACATTACCTCTCCTGCAATACTTACTTGATTGTTATCAAATACTTTATCTGTCATATCGTATGACTCCCTTCTCTTTACTCCTGTTCTGTACAATTGTTTGGTTTCCCAATCTTATTGTCCTTAACTTTCAAGATAAAATTTTCTCCAATACTAAATATATGTGGGTATTATACATTTTAGAATCACATTTGAAAAATTTTCCTAATATTTTTTAAAAAATATATCCAGCTACAGCAAAACGCTGAAATTGTGGCCTGAAACAGAAATACCTTGTAAATTTTTCGTTATATGATACAATATTCAAGTTAGGTCGTGCCAATGGCAACTCGCCAGGTAAACACACCTTGGCACTTAACCTTTATTATAAATCCACATATACAATCTATTATTCTATTGTTTGTATTATGACAGAATCCGTAAAATTTTCTGTTTTAGAAATAAATTTATAGAATTATTTACGGATATCCCTGTAAGATATCCCAAGGAAGGAAGTACTTTATGAAAATCAAAAGAGAAGATATTCGTAACATCGCTATAATTGCCCACGTAGATCACGGTAAAACAACCCTGGTAGATGAGCTATTAAAACAAAGCGGTGTTTTTCGTTCGAATCAAGCAGTACAAGAAAGAGTCATGGACTCTAATGACATTGAAAGAGAACGCGGTATCACA
>DALYNO010000665.1:0-1770 GCA_031975295.1 Anaerocolumna sp.
TTATCTTATACAAAGGAGTTATTTCAGGGTATGATAGAAATAAATGACATCTCCTATTCTTATGAAGAAGGGACAAAAGCATTAAAGCATATAAGCTTACATATTGGTAATGGAGAAAAAGTTGCTTTTTTAGGAGCAAATGGTTCAGGAAAATCAACCATGTTTTTGTGTTTAAATGGCGTTTTAAAGCCTCAGTCAGGTAAAATCCTATATAATGGTACACCGATAGATTATTCCAGAAAGGGCCTATTGCAACTTAGAAGTAAAGTGGGGATTGTATTTCAGGACCCTGATAATCAGCTGTTTTCCTCAAGCGTTTATCAGGAAATATCCTTTGGCATATTAAATTTAGGAGTGGATACGAATACTGCTAAGAGAAAAGTAGAGTGTATTATGGAGGAGTTAGAAATTACTCCTTATAAGGACAGGCCAACTCATTTACTAAGTGGAGGCCAGAAGAAACAAGTATCACTTGCTGATATTTTAGTGATGGAACCAGAAGTGTTAATTATGGATGAACCAGCGTCAGCATTAGACCCGAAACATACGAAACTGTTGGAGGATACTCTGGACAATCTGCATAGTAAGGGTGTTACCTTGATTGTCTCCACCCATGATGTGGATTTTGCATTGGAATGGGCGGATCGAGTAGTTATTTTTAACGATGGAGAAATTGCTGGGGGTGGGGCACCAGAGGAAGTTTTTCAAGATAGTCAGTTATTAGACAAGTGTAATTTAACCTGTCCAAAGGTTTTAAGGTTATATCATACTTTAGCTGCACAGGGAATACTAAGTAAAGCTTTAAAAGTACCAAGGAATTTAGAGACCCTTGAGGATTATCTCATTCATAAGTACAAACCAACAGAAAACGGGTGTTAGAGGAGAAGAAGTATGAGCAAAAATGGAATTTTAGTAGTAAGTTTTGGTACAAGCCATTTGGATACGCTTAATAAAACCATTAGGTGTATCGAAGAAGATATTAAGGAAGTATATCCGGATTATCAATTATTTCGGGCGTTTACCAGTAAAATGATAATTAACATTTTAAAAACCAGAGAACAGTATGCGGTTTATACAGTTACAGAAGCATTGCTGGCAATGAAAGAACAGGGGATAGAAAATATTATTATACAACCTACCCACATTATAAATGGTATAGAAAATGACAATATGATCAGTGATATTATGAAATTAAGAGAGGCATTTAAATCGATTAAAATAGGTGCACCTTTACTGAATGATACCAAGGATTATATGAATATAATAGATAGATTTATGAAAGAAATAAATGTAGCCAATAGAGATTTGGCCTTAGTCTGTATGGGACATGGCACTACCCATTATTCCAATACCAGTTATGCTGCATTAGAATATATGTTTCATGATGCAGGCTATGAAGATGTTTATATAGGAACAGTGGAAGCTTATCCAGCCATTGATACGGTAATAAAAAAGTTAAAGAAAAAGTCCTACAAGAAAATCCTTCTTACACCCTTTATGATAGTAGCTGGAGATCATGCTAAGAATGATATGGCAGGGGAGGAAGAGGATTCCTGGAATAATATTTTAATGGAAGAAGGCTATGAAGTGGAATGTCTGTTAAAAGGCCTTGGAGAATATAAAGGGGTTAGGAAAATATTTTTGGAACATATAAAAGAAGCGAAAGAAATATAAGAATAGGAGAATAAGACATGGCAGGTAAATTATATGGAATAGGTGTGGGACCAGGAGATCCGGAACTACTCACCCTAAAGGCAGTTAAAATAATGA
>DALYNO010000666.1:0-1751 GCA_031975295.1 Anaerocolumna sp.
AACTTGGAACGGGGGTCCATTCTGTGTAATGTAGAATCAACGGGAATAAAACGCCCTATAATCATTTTTCCCATTAACTGCTCCCTACTTTCTTCTGAAGATACACTGCTAACTCATCTGTAAAATCTTCCATGTTTAAGTGAACCCGTTCCATCTTCACTCCGAATTTTGCTTCTACTTTCTTTTGGAATCGTACAACTTCAGGAACATTCAATCCAATAGCAGCTAAATCCTCTGCTTCTTTAAAAATTTCTATTGGAGTCCCTTGACGATGAACTTTCCCTTTATTCATAATGACTATTTGATCTGCATAATGAGCAGCATCCTCCATACTATGTGTAACTAGAACAGTCGTTAAATTTCGCTCTTTATGAAGCTTATAAAACATATCCATAATTTCTCGTCTGCCTCTTGGATCTAAACCAGCTGTCGGCTCGTCTAATACAAGTACATCTGGTTCCATAGCCAGCACACCAGCAATAGCTATTCTTCTCATCTGACCACCTGATAAATCAAAAGGAGATTTCATGAGAAAATCTTCAGACAATCCTACCTCACTTAATGCCTTTACAGCTCTTATCTTTGCTTCTGATTCAGGAATACCAAAATTAAGAGGGCCAAAACAGATATCCTTTTCTACTGTTTCTTCAAACAACTGTTGTTCTGGAAACTGAAAAACAATCCCTACTCTTTGCCGGATACTCCGCAAGTTCTTATGTTTCTGTCCACCTTCAAGTGTACGGTCACCTATTACCACTTTCCCTTTAGACGGTGTTAAAAGAGCATTAAGATGCTGTAAAATGGTAGATTTACCTGAACCAGTATGACCTATAACGGCAACATAGCTTCCTGAGGGAATATCAAAACTTACATCCTCTATCGCCAATCGCTCAAACGGAGAATTTTCCTGGTAACGATACTCTACTTTTTGAAGTGAGATGTCCATATGCCTGTCACCAACTCTTCTTCTGTTAAATATATTTCCTCTAATGAAATACCTTTGTTTATTAAGCTTTCCCTAATCTTAATAGTAAAAGGTATATCTAAACCTATTTCAACAAGTTCCTTCTGCAGTTTAAATATTTCCTTAGGATTACCTTCCTTATATACTCTACCCTTATTCATTACGATAATCCGGTCTGCCTTAGCAGCCTCATCTAGGTCATGAGTAATCGAAATAATGGTCATATTTTCTTTTTGCAGCTCTCTCATAATATCAAAGACTTCTTCTCTTCCCTGGGGATCAAGCATAGAGGTAGCCTCATCTAATATGATAATTTCAGGTTTCAATGCAATAATTCCTGCAATAGCGACTCTCTGTTTTTGTCCTCCAGATAGATGGTGCGGCTCTTGATCAAGAAAAGATAACATCTTTACTTTTTCCAAAGAACGCTCTACTCTTGTTACCATCTCACTTCTTGGAACAGCGTTATTTTCTAAACCAAAAGCCACATCATCCTTCACCGTTGTACCAACAAACTGATTATCAGGATTCTGGAATACCATTCCTACCTTTTTCCTTATGTCCCAGACAGTCTCCTCTGTTATCGGAATACCGTCTATTACTATAGAACCTTCATGAGAGAATTGTAATCCATTTAATAACTTAGCTAACGTAGATTTACCTGAACCATTATGTCCAACTATCGCAACCCACTCACCAGCGTTTACATGAAAAGAAACGCGATTAAGGGCATATTCTGACTGCTCCTCATATTTAAAGGATACATCTTCAACCTTTAGTAAAATCT
>DALYNO010000667.1:0-1750 GCA_031975295.1 Anaerocolumna sp.
ATTTATAATCAAATACGGTATCTTCTCTTAATCTACCAAGTGAAATACCCATGCCATTTTCATAATCTCTGTCAGTCTTAGTTTGGGGTCTATTATCTTCTTCTAAATATTGAATAAATTGTTTAGGTGCACTTGGCAAGTTAAGTTCTTGTGGAAGTCCTTTGAAATCTTTCCAAGCCTTTAGCATTTCTTCCTTTGTTGGTTTCTTTTCAAAACTCACAAAAATAGCAGCGGTATGGCCATCTGAAACAGGTACACGGATACATTGTGTAGTAATGAGTGGGGCTGTTGCATTAATGATTTTACCATCTTTTAGAGTACCAAGTATCCTTAAAGGTTCTTGTTCACTTTTTTCTTCTTCTCCACCAATAAACGGTATAACATTATCAATCATTTCAGGCCATTCACTAAATGTTTTACCTGCACCTGAAATCGCCTGATAAGTAGTAGCAACTACAACTTTTGGTCCAAATTCTCTTAAAGCATATAAAGCAGGCGTATAGCTTTGTATGGAACAATTAGGTTTTACAACAATAAATCCTTTGTTGGTTCCCAACCGTTTCTTTTGCTCAGTTATTAATTCTAAATGATCAGAATTTAACTCAGGGACTACCATTGGCACATCCTGTGTCCACCTGTGGGCACTGTTATTGGAAACGATAGGTGTTTCCGCTTTTGCATAGGCTTCTTCAATGGCCTTAATTTCATCCTTCGTCATATCTACTGCTGAAAAGCAGAAATCAACGTCTTTACAGACATCTTCAATTTCATTGAC
Source organism: Anaerocolumna sp. (assembly GCA_031975295.1). Lineage (GTDB taxonomy): Bacteria > Bacillota > Clostridia > Lachnospirales > Lachnospiraceae > Anaerocolumna. Next base: position 776 of record DALYNO010000667.1, read on the forward strand.
ATCTTTTACAACCAATTTCTTTACAGCCTCTGGCATAGGAGTAGTCATTTTCCATCTGTCACCCACTGCTTCTTCGTATGTTTTACCTGCACTTCTTGGACTTGCTGCAATTACTGTTACTTCAAACCAAGGATGGTTCTCCAATAAGGCAATAAAACGCTGACCTACCATTCCGGTACCACCCAGGATACCTGCTCTTAATTTGCTCATGATAACTTACCCTCCAGTTGATTCCTTCATTCAAAAGAAGACATTTCTCTTCTTGTGTCCACCTATGGCGAACATTTGTCTTTCCTGTGAATATATTACTCTTATTACGCATAAAAATCAACTATTTTCTATTATATATTCATTTTTTGTTACATTTGTTTAATCAATAGGGCACTTCTTTATTTTCATTGGTTATTTTTGTTTGCCAAAAAACCTCATTTTTCCTTCCAATTTTCTTGGCACCTGTCCAATCTGTTCTTCGTCAAAATTCATACTTTCACGCATTGGCTTAGTGAGTTTTCCTGCGCAAGAAGGGCATAACCTTCCAGACCGAATGTCTTGGTTACACATTTCACATTTGATAAAAATGGGTGACATTTCAGGAATCTCCAGGCGACCTTCTCTTAAATATTGTGTGATTCTGACTAAACTTATTCCTGTGTGTTCTGAAACTGCCATGGCTGACGCAGTACCATTCTGATAAATATATTCTCTTACTTTTGCAAAATCTTCATCATCTATTTTTTTACATACAGGACAATAATGATGCCCGTACCCTAAATAGGTAAACATTCTTTTGCATCTGACGCACACCTTGGTTTCAAAGGCTTTTCCATCCTCTTTAAACTTAGCGAGAATTATTTTATTTTCCATATATAATTCCTCCTTATCGATACAGGTTTACCTATCTTCATTATATAATATTCCGCCATTTCGTCAATGGAACATATTCCAAATTATAATTCCATGCTAGAGATTGATTCC
>DALYNO010000668.1:0-1746 GCA_031975295.1 Anaerocolumna sp.
TCTGATTTCTTATTAACAGATAATGCTACTGTTACAGAAGCATAATGAGATTTGGTATCATTCGGAGAATTTTTAAGGTTAATTGTCATTTTTTCTTCAATGTTATAGGTTTCTATATCAGTAAAATCAATTTTATCTTCATCACTGTTTTTTGCGCCTTCTAATTCCAACTGTATGGTTGAAGCTACTTTGGATATTAAGGCATTGGTTCGCATAGTCGTTGGTACTACAGCAAATACAATGACTGCTGTCAAAATCATATTTAGTATACCCAATGCTAGGATTAAAATAGTTAAGAGGTTTTTTTTCATCATATCTCCCGTCTGCCTAAGGCAGGTCCCTTCTTACTTAATTACTTATAGTATTATAGATTTTAATTTCTACACGTCTATTTTTAGCTCTTCCCTCATCTGTAGAATTACTTGCAATTGGTTCATATTCCCCTCTACCTGTCCAACTTAAAGTTTTAGGATCCATCCCTTTTACATCTATTAAGTAAGTAGCTGCATTAAGCGCTCTGGCTGAAGAGAGCCAGTTATTGTTAAGGTATGTACTGCTGCGCATTGGTATATTATCTGTATGTCCTTCTATACCAATTTGGTGATCCTTATAATCTGTAAGGATATCTGCAAGTTTACCAAACACTTTTAACGAACTAGACTTTATCTCAGCTTTTCCTGAATCAAATAATATAGAACCACTCAGAGATATTTTTACAAAATGATAACTTGGATCAACACTTAATTGAATATACTTATCTAAATTACTTTGATTTGCCTGTTCTGCTACATCATCATATATTTCAAGAGTAGCTAATTTATTTATTTCCAAAAGTTCTTTAAGGGCATCTGATTCTTCTTTATTCTCTGTATCAGCATTACCAGTTTTTTCACTTTCTGCTGAATATTCATCCAGATCATTTAACTGTGAAATACCAGAGGATATTAATCTTCCATCTTCAATGGCTGATCCACCGCCACTAAAAATACCAAAGGTACTTGACATGGAAAGTACGATTTCTTCATATTTAGCAGCATCCACTGTTGAGGAAGCAAATAGTAATACAAAGAAGCATAAGAGTAAGTTCATTAAATCGGCAAAAGTTGCTAACCACGGTGACCCGGCTCCTGGCTCTTCTGGTTTTTTCTTTCTAGCCATTTAATTCACCACCTTCATCTAAGTTAAATGCAGCACGACTGGAAGGATTTAAGAAGGACTTTAATTTTTCTTCTATAACTCTAGGATTTTCACCAGCTTGGATAGATAATAGCCCTTCAACTACAACTTCTTTCATCATAATTTCAGCAGCATTGTTTGCTTTTAATTTATTCACAACAGGAATACATACCCAATTTGCTAATAAGGAACCATAAAATGTTGTTATTAATGCTACTGCCATATTAGGTCCTATAGTTGAAGGATCATTTAAGTCCTTTAACATATTGATAAGACCAATTAATGTACCAATCATACCCCAGGCAGGACCCATGGCAGATAATTTATCCCAGAATCCAATAGTATCATTATGTCTGCTTTCAATACATCCTAATTCTGTTTCCATAATACTTCTAACCAATTCCGGATCCGTTCCATCTACAATAAGAAGAATACCTTTCTTTAAGAAATCATCTTCTATTCCAGTAGCAGTTTCCTCTAATGCTAATAAACCTTCTTTTCTTGCAGTATTTGACAACGAGATAATATTTTTAATAGTTTCCACATCGTTATTAACTGGTGTCTTAAGAA
>DALYNO010000669.1:0-1742 GCA_031975295.1 Anaerocolumna sp.
TAGAATCTCATGCTTGGATTCCAATGCATAAGAATACCTAATTCTCTGATGATCTTATTATGAAACAGATAATTATATCTTTTTTGCTAAGAATGACATGAAAAAATTACCAAACTGAAATGAATTGTAATTATAATGAAACAAAAATAAAAAAAGATGAAAAAGACACATTTTAGACACAATTACTGGTTACAATATAGATACGACCAAGAAATGTCTGCAAACCTAGTTCGTACCCATAACAAGGGGTTGTACTGGTTTCGACGGGGGTTTTGAAGTTGAGGCAGCCATTCGCGGACTAGGACCGCGTCATCAACTTAGAATTAAAATTAAACGCAGACGAAAATTTAGCGTACGCTGCCTAATGGCAGCTGTCGACCTTAGGCTTCTTGCGGCTTAAGACCTCGGCATCAAATTAGCAAGGCACTTTGTCTTCAAAGCTTTGAGAAGATAAAAGAACTTATGAAGCTACCAAAGTCATTAGCCTGTCAACCGGCGATTGATGGAGGGAACAGTGCATTTTGATGCACATAAATGATTGACTGTAATGGGAGATACCGCAATGAATGGGCTTTCGGACAGGGGTTCGATTCCCCTCAGCTCCATACTAAACCTCAGTGTTTACTGGGGTTTTATTTTTTTATGTTGCATTTCGTGTTGCATAAACTCTTTAAATTCATTCTTAGAAGCCTCATTATCTGGCTTGTCATACAACATTAACCAGGCATTATACTTTTTAGTATCAAAGCCCTCATCATTAATTCCTAACGCTGTTTTAAAGTAATTATCTATTACTCCGTCTACTTTTTCACGCTCTTCAGAAAAGGTATGAGTATAAACTTTCTTCATTACCTTTTCAGTTTTCCATCCTCCGCGCTCCATAGCATACTTATCTGGAATGCGTAGCATTGCCATTACGGAGGCATTTACGTGTCTTAAATCATGAAAAGTCATATGAGGTATATCATATCTAAAATATAGGGACTGCTAGAAAGCAGTCCCAATAAGTATTATACTAATAAACTGTAGCATGATAATAAGAAACTTCTAAATTATCCACAGCTCTAATCCACACACCATATTTTGCATCTGAAGTAGATTCTGGAAATATGAAAAAGTCGCCACCTGATGTAATTTTATTATATATTACTTGAGCACTTCCCTCGCGAACAACAAATATTTCATACGTTCCCAGTGCATCTATAGAAAATAAGAAAGTATTGCCTGCAGGAACTGACCAAAAACCATTAGGATGTCCACCAGTTATATCTGGGAGATTAGTACTTGTTTTATATAGTTCTAATGGTCCAGGTTGATACTGATATGATTTGAAACCATCTATATCATGTAATAAAACTGGTACTGAAGTTGAAGCAGCTAATGCAGAAGAAGGAGCTGCAAAAAATACTGCAACTAAAGCTAAAGCGATAATACGTGTAATAATTTTTTTCATTTTCTTCATAATAAATAACCACCTTTCAAAATTTATACAATAGTTACAAAGTAATAACTATCCCCCTCTCCCATAATATACCAAAATTATACAATATAATATTTGGAAAAGCAATTGTATATGACATATATTTACATGAATCATTAGTAATTTATAAATTTATATGAGAAGTAATAAAAGGCCCAGGATTACATGGGTATTAACATCAATAAACAATTGATTGTTGTTAAATCAACTGATAGTTGTGAATCGTGATCCGATAGGCAGATTATTTTTAGGGTCTAAAATT
>DALYNO010000670.1:0-1727 GCA_031975295.1 Anaerocolumna sp.
CAAAAGAATGGTTATGCATCCGGTCTTTATCTGCTTTGTTTTGTCAGCTGAGCATACTTCATTAAACCATCTACTATTTCTTGATATTTCCAGGTTACTGTTTTGCGGTCCAGAAGACCAAAATTCTCTCCCTCTCCGCTAAAAGCATTATTATCCCACCACACACAGGTAATTCCATGAGCTCTGGCATATGCAACGTAGTAAGTTGCGAAATCGATTCTATCCTGCGTATTTCCATTTTTATCTCTTGCTCCAAACTCACCAATTACTATTGGGGTACCCTTACTGATAAATTTACTATATAGTTGGTTTATGAATTGATTTATTTCGTAAACATTGTTCTGATTATCTGAGGAAAATTCAGATGTACTACCTGATTCAGTCTGCCCTTGCAGTGCAAAATTATAAGGGGTATAAGCATGTACGGATACAATTAACTTATTCTGTACAATATCCACAGGTAACTCAAATACATCTATAAGTGCTCCTTGCGGGGATGCGCCATAACCTGGAATCATTAAATAACGAGTATTATTACTACCATCACCATTTCGAACGCTGTCTACAAATATCTGATTTAAGGAATTAATAGCCTTTACTGCGTCATTACAGGTTTCATTATTTGGATCAAGCCACCATTCATAGGTGGTTCCTACTAATCTAGGTTCATTCATGGATTCAAATAGCAGATGTTCATCATATTCTGCAAAACGGTTTGCTAATTGGGTCCATATCTGTTTTATGTATTTTTTAGAGGAAGCCAGGTGCTCACTGTTTGGATAATAAAAATCTTCACTGACATCATGATGTGTATTTAATATAACGTACATTCCTTTATGATAAGCATAATCAACAACCTCTTGCACACGGTTTAACCATACATCACTGATTATGAAATCATCACCAGAAACATGGTCGTGCCAAGATACGGGAATACGAATTGTATTAAAACCTGCTTCTATAAGAGAATCTATCATTTCCTGACTTGTAATTACTCCATTCCAGGCTGATTCATAACCTAATTCATCACTAAACCATGGTTCATCCGTGTAGGCGTCAAAGGTATTACCAAGATTCCAGCCGATTTTCATGTTACTAACAAATGCAAATGATTCAGAATCTGGAATAGCATTGGGTGTGATAGTTACATCGGGTATCTCATATGCAGAAACATTCTCAACTGGTATGTCAGTTACTGCTGGGGTTACTGCCTGAGTAGCTGACTGAGTTATTGAGTTGGAAGAAATTTCGTTATTTATAGGCTCCGAGATCTCCGTTTTACTGCATGCGCTTAATAAGATAATAGATATAAAACTATAAAATAGAAAAAGTCCTTTTATTTTATTCATTGTCATAAGCTCCTTCATTTTTGCTTTTTTTAGAAAAGATTAGATTCTTAAGCCTAATTGAGGCTTTGAAATAAATATAAGTATATATACTATTTCTCATATTCATAAATATGAATAAGGAGGGCGGTTAACTTCCTATTTTAGTGTAGTAATAGTTGAATATCTGAAAGAAAACTCGATTTTAATTCTTCCGTATTATATTTTGTTTTTAATCCAATCGCTCTAATTCAGACTTTAGAAGTTCTAAATTATCTTCTACTCGTTTAGTACCATCAAGTATTACTTGGTTACAGGTAAGAAGCTTAGACCATTTATCATGCATAGCCTTGCTTCTCATGGACTCATCGCCATTATCATATTCTTTTGCCCATTTGATAA
>DALYNO010000671.1:0-1725 GCA_031975295.1 Anaerocolumna sp.
ATAAATATAAGCCAGCAGATGAATAGTTGAGATCTGAACTTCGGTGGTTCTACTTTTAAGTAGAGCCGCCTTTTTTAATTTTATAGGTAAAGTCCCTGAACTATCCTGTAAAATAAAAAGCACTCCGTGCAGGATGGCATGACGCTTAATAGGAAGGTGTCACTGATGTGACAGCGCGTCCGTGCTAGAGTCTGGCTCGCCCTTTGTTCTTGTATAGGCTGTTGCCCATATCAAATAGCCCAATTCCTATTACATCCAAGCAATTTGTACAAATCAGAAAGTCTCATGCTTGGATTCCAATGTATAGGAATACCCAGTTCTCAGAGAAATGTCTTCTATGCATTTACATAGGCACATTCGTTCTGCCTGTTTGTGTAAATGCTTGTAAAGTGTTTAGGTTGGACTATTTGACCCGGTCATCATAGGCTTAGAGTGTCAAAAGCCAGTTTCATTCCTGTTCAGCGGATAATGATGTGATTCCTACAGTATGTATATTCCTATCTATATTGAAAAACTATCCTTTTTAAATGTATAATTAGTATATTATGGAAAATACTCAATTAATGTGATATTATCTATATGTTGCTATTTCATTATAATAAGTAAGAACAATTGGGAAGCACAAAGACTTTATTTATCATGCAAATAAATACAGTATTATGGCTGAATCTCCCAAAAAGATAACAAAAGCCATAAAAGTCGTTTCATTTGTATGATGAATACAAGTAACCAGATTTCCAATTGCCTATCAAAAGTAAAAGAGTAGGGGGAATCATGAATATATTAGTAATTGGCGGTAGTAGATTTTTCGGAATTCATATTATTGAAGCTTTATTAAGGTCAAATCATACTATTACATTAGCAAATAGAGGAGTCTCAAAAAATTTGTTTCATACGCGAGTAAATAAACTAACCTTTGACAGGACTTCATATACCCAATGCAAGGAAAACTTAAATGGACGTGAATTTGATGTGGTAATCGATAATATCGCCTATTGCCCACAGGATATTAAGAACATATTAGATAATGTAACCTGTAAAAGATACATATTTACCTCAAGTACAGCAGTTTATGAGAAAAAGCATCCAAACATAACGGAAGAGGAATTTCTTCCATTTCATTTTGATTACCAATGGTGTAGCCGCGAGGCCTATACCTATGCAATATTAAAGCGTCATACGGAAGCAGCACTATTTCAAGGCTATCAACATATACCATCCATCGCAGTCAGATACCCCTATGTTATTGGGAAGGATGATTATACCAAGCGTTTATTGTTTTATATCGAGAATACAATAAAAGGAATTCCAATGAGAATAGAGAATATCGATCATCAACTTAACTTTATCCATTCGAAAGAGGCTGGTGAGTTTATTGCCTATTTATGTCAGACTGATTTTGAGGGACCAATGAATGGTTGTACAACAGGAACCATATCTATTCAGGAAATCTTAGACTATGTTGAAGTTAAGACAGGACGAAAAGCAATTATATCAGAAGAAGGATTGGAGGCCCCTTATAATAACATGTCATCCTATAGCATTAATACTGAGAAAGGGACTGCGTTAGGGTTTAAGTTCTCTGAACTGAATACCTGGATATATGACCTAATCGATTTCTATATGAATCTGGATAATGCGTTAAATTAATCTGAAAAATGCGTTATATTAACCCATTTTTTATGGTGTAAACTATAAATAATAAATTATATTAATTTCAGGTTT
>DALYNO010000672.1:0-1721 GCA_031975295.1 Anaerocolumna sp.
TCTAGAGAGAATGAATCAGAACTTTCAGAACTCTGTAAAAAGGACCCCAAGCCAAGAGACTGATACATTCAATGATTGATGGAAGGTAAGTTTCAATTAGAATACTTATATAATTAGCTTATGATGATAGGTTGCGTGAAAGAAGTATTGTGCAATCTGGGAAATAATTACATAAGTGTTCAGAAAATGTCCAGTGTAATAGAGTATAATATAAATTATTATACGTTAAACATTATATGACAGTAATGAAGTGAGGACTACTTAGAACATAATTAGTTTGAAATGAATTAAAATAAGTCAATATGTAGATTAGAATGAGCAAATGATCAATGGATTAATTTCACTGTAGGTTCTGAATTAAGCCTGCGAATGAAATGATTGTTGAAGTTGCTTTGCAACGCTTGATACATGTACTGGAAGATTGATAAAAAAGGCATCTTACATTGGCATGGGGTGCTTTTTTTAATTGCACGAATTTAAATAGATTGCACAGATTTGTCAATGTTAATGATTCTATAATAATAGGAAGGAGACCAATCATTATGTCTAGCATTATTACATATGAGGAACTGGAGAATAAGCTTACTTTTTTTAATAAAATGTATGATATAGTGAGATTAGTAGACCCAATAAAAAAGAAAGTATTGGAATATCGCAGTGGTTCTAGTGTAGAAATGAATGAATTATGTTATGCCTATTGGAGCAATGACAAAATTTGTGATAATTGCATATCAATACGTGCGTACCTTGAAAACAAATGTTATCAAAAATTAGAACAAGCCGCTGATGCCATTATGATGGTGACAGCTTATCCCGTTGAAAATTCGGATAGGCCTATTGTATTGGAGTTGCTAAAAGATGCAACAGATACAATGATGATCGGAACAGGTACATACGCTGAGGGACGATTATTATCAAATTTAGTTTCTGAACTTAATGATTTGGCTATTAAAGATGAATTAACAGATATTTATAATAGACGATTTGTGAATGAACGATTGCCAGCAGATATCGTTAAAGCAACTCTTGCAAAATTGCCCTTATCTGTTATTTTTCTGGATATAGATAATTTAAAAGAAGTAAATGACACATATGGACATAAGCTGGGAGACGAAGCCATTACTAAAGTTGCAAATATACTAAAAAAGTGTATTCACGTTGATGCCCATTGGGCAGCCAGATATGGTGGAGATGAGTTTCTAATCTGTTTAAATGGCACTTCTGGTTTAGAAGCCTATAATACTGCTGAAACAATCCGTGAAAAAGTATCTGAATTGAAAGTTACCAGTGATGAAAAAATAAAAGTAACTGCATCATTAGGGGTATATACTATGGAAGATTCAGCCTTGACAGCAGAAGAAATAATATCTTTGGCAGATAAAAGAATGTATGTGGCAAAACAGAAAGGGAGAAATCGTACCATTATGGAGAAAAATACTGACAGTAATCTGTTGTAATTTACTTACATATAACATACTAAAATATTAAAATCATATAGGTTTGAGCTTTCGTTCAAAAGTAAAAAAAGTAAATTCAGGAAATGGAATTTACTTTTTTATTTTATGTAAACAAAAATGGTAAAAATGGAATTAGAAAAGGAGTGCATAAAATGTAGAATTATGTTAATATATGTTGAAAGATTAGTATGTGTATAAAAACAATGGGTTTTATACATCCTCAGCGACTATATTAGGAGACTCTACATGACTAAAGTTATATAT
>DALYNO010000673.1:0-1712 GCA_031975295.1 Anaerocolumna sp.
GAAGGTGTCACTGATGTGACAGCGCGTCAGCGCTAGAGTCTGGCGAGCCAGACTCCTTGTTCTGTATAAGAAAATTCTCCGAATTTTACATACAATTAAATGCCTCCTGGCGGAATGGATGAGACGAGCCCATGAAGGAGTCACTTGGGTTACAATGTGTCAGCACAAGAATGGAATATGCACATTCTTTGCCCTAAGTGATTTAGTAAGTGTATCGTTACAAAGGAAAATTTTTATTAATTACTCCATAAGTATTTACTTACATGACAAATAGGAATACAATGCTAGAAGAAATAGCTACATAAAATAATGCCTAATGAAAGGATAAAATAATGACAAACAATATCTCTGATTTATATAATAATGCTGCTGCAATTATTGATCGTAGTTGCCTAAGTTACAATTTAGGTGTGGTAAAACAAAAAGCGCCAGGGAAAAAAATCATTGCTATGGTAAAAGCAAATGCCTATGGTCATGGAATGGTAAAGGTAGCTGAACATTTTATCGCAGAGGGTGTAGATTATTTAGGTGTCGCCTTTGTTGAGGAAGGTGTTGTCCTAAGGAATGCGGGCATAAAGGCTCCAATTCTAGTGACTGGAGCCTTCTTAAAAATTCAAATAAAAGACTATTTACTAAATGATATAGATATTACAGTTTCTTCTATAACTGGGTTAGAGGAAGTGGAGGAAATCGCTAAACTACTTAATAAAAGAGCTAAAATCCATTTGCAAGTAGATACTGGTATGATGAGAGTGGGAGTACGTGATACCTCAGCACCCATACTAATGGAAGCAGCTGCCAGATCTAAATATTGTGATGTGATTTCCGTTTATTCACACTTTGCAACAGCAGATGGTGAGGATTTGGATTTCGCTCATAATCAGTTGGAGAGATTACTGGAAGCTACTCTGTTTTATGAGAAACATGATATAAAGCCACCGTTCTTTCATATAGCTAATTCTGCAGGTGTATTAAGAATGCCAGAGAGTCATTTAGATGCTGTAAGACCAGGTATCATGCTATACGGTTATCACCCATCTATCTATTCAGAACAGGAGGCTAATTTATTACCTGCCCTTTCCTTACGAGCTAAAGTAACCTATTTTAAAGTAATTTTAAAAGGCAGCACAGTAGGTTATGGAAGGACCTGGATATCAAATGAGGATACTCGTTCTGTAACACTTTTAATTGGTTATGGGGATGGATATTGCCGTGGTCTTTCTAATAATAGTGAAGTTTTAATTCATGGGCACAGATATCCAGTCATTGGTAATATTAGCATGGATCATACAGTTGTTTCCTTAGGTAAAGATGGAGAAGCATATCGAGGTGATGAAGCGATTCTAATTGGTACACAGGGAAATGAAAAAATTACTGCCAATGAATTAGCAGATAAACTTGGTACAATTAGTTATGAGATATTGACCAGTATTGGCAGAAGAGTTCCAAGAGTTTATATAAACTAATTTTTCATATGAAATAAAGATTGCTTTTTTCAAGGAATAAATGAAAAAATGCAATCTTTTCATTTATAAAAAAATATAGTAGTGTTTCTCAGAGTAGATCTCATTATCAAAAATTGAAACAATTTATAAATAAAACTCACATAATATTCTGATATGATAACTATAAATAAGAAATTCTGGAGTTTTACTGATGAAAGATAAAAAGCTTATAAATGCCATGCAATATATAAAAGGCACAGGTACGTT
>DALYNO010000674.1:0-1314 GCA_031975295.1 Anaerocolumna sp.
GAAAATATTCGGACGAAGTAGACAAGAGCGTTTTTCCGAAGCTTATTGAGAGCAGCAGCTTCGGAAAAACGCTAGATTAATTTAAGAATTTGCTGGCTTGTTTAGGAGGTCATTTCTATAATGGGATAGCGCAAGTAATGGAAAAATATGATTATAGCTATGATAGTAAATATAGAATTGAGTAGGTAAGCCGATTCCTGTTGGATAAGTAATGGCATGGTTCTCCCCTTTTTTTTCTAATAAATATTGTATGCCCCTTTTTACTTCACTGCTTGCTCCTTCTCCTGCTGCGATTAAAGCATCGACAGCCCAAGCTGTTTGTGATTCCGTGCTAAACGGTAGCGGCACATACGTTAGTTTTTCACAGCTTTGACAGGATTCTCCCCATCCGCCATTTGAATGTTGAATTCTCTTCAGCCAAGTGACTGCCTTTTTGATTGTTGGATGATTTAAAGACATACCAACAGCTGTTAAACCTGTAATGGCAGCCCATGTACCGTAAATATAACAGACTCCCCATCTGCCATACCAAGAGCCATTTTTCTCTTGATTATCGCTTAGCCAATCTACAGCCAGTTTTATATGAGGATGTGTATAACGCAGATGTGCAAAATTACCTAAATATTCTAGAACTCTTCCTGTTAAGTCAGCGGTAGATGGATCTACTGCTGCATCTTTGGCGTTTTCAATAGGAACGAGTTTAAGTATTTCCCAATCTGTATTTTTTTCAAAGGCGCCCCACCCGCCATCTCTGTTTTGCATGGACAGCAAATAGTTTGTGCCCTTTAGCCAAGCTTGATGAACAGTTGGATTTTTTGCAGTTGCGGCGGTTAAGGCACGTAGAACAGCTGAGGTATCATCATTGTCTGGATTATTAGTGTTGATGTCAGAAAATCCCCATCCGCCGGGTTCTGCAAGAGGATTATGAACCTGCCAATCACCTTTTTTTGTATGTTGTTTTGTTAGAAGATATTTCGTTGCTTTTTTTATCGGAATAGATTCTGAAGACATGCCCGCTTGTTGTAATGTATAGCTAATTAACCCTGTATCCCAAACGGTGCTGGTAGAATTTTCAAGGTGGCTGAGTTCCCCTCTTTTATCAATAAGAGAGGAGAGACCAGAAACTGCTTTGTTAATAACAGGTGAGTCTTTTTTATAGCCAAGGGCAAGCAGGGCATAGATCATAAAGAAAGTGGCACTGGCATAACTGTAAAGCGTTCCATCTTCTTCAAGTCGATCTAGCATATATTTTTCACCATATTGAAACCCTAAATGGTGAAGATAGGCTGGGAATTTGCCGATTCTTTTCATTTC
>DALYNO010000674.1:1324-1709 GCA_031975295.1 Anaerocolumna sp.
TCTTTCCACAGGAAGGTAAGGGGTGACCGCTCATTTTCTAGGTATTCGTAAGAGGGATAAAGAGCCATATCTCTTACAAATAAATCATCTAGCTTTGCTTTTGGCTGAAGGGTAAATTTTTTATTGGATGCTATTAACATAGGAATGAAGTGAATCCGGGCATAGGCGCTAAATTGGTAGAAGTTAATAGGCTGGAAAGTTGGCATCAATAAAAATGTCATCGGAATGTATATCATATGGGACCATGGGTATAAACCATTGACGGAAAGCATCCATTTTATCATAAAATGAGCTTTCGCTAAACCGCCATTTTTTATAATAAATGATCTTGCCTTCTTCATCTGCTTATCGTCCTTCGTATAATGGCCAGAGTATAGAAGGGCAG
>DALYNO010000675.1:0-1686 GCA_031975295.1 Anaerocolumna sp.
ATCCCTATTAAAAACACTTTTGTCCTGACTAATAGCAAATGGCCTGATGCCATTCTCAGGATATAGAATAATTGACTTAATATGACTTTTAATGGATATCATATCCCTTACAAAATCAGTAGGAGCACTCTGCTCCCAGATTAGAGGCTGTTGCAAGGAAAAACTGGTATTTCTAGCATTTAAAATTTGCCTAATATCTCTATTAATAGTAAGGTATGTTGATATATCCAGCAAATCTCCCTCCAGATATGTAATATTCTCCTGGACAGTTTGAGTCAGATTCTCATATACGCTGGTCATGTTTTTAACTGTTTCTATGTAGTTCTTATGATACAGGTAGCTTCCAGTAATCAAAAGAATAGGCACAATAATAATATACATGGACAGAATAATTTTATATCTTATCTTTAAACCAGTGAATTTACTTTTTATCATAATCAACCACCTTGTTTCATAATGTTTCATGGAAGGGATTTAAATGACTTACCCTTTAATTGCACCAGCTGCTACTCCCTTCGTTATATGCTTATTTAACAGTACATAGATTAGAATGGCTGGCATTGCAGTTAAAGCCATTACTGCAAACTGTACCGCATAATTAGAGGAATATTCCCCGGTAAACTCTAGCACAGAAAAGGGAAGTGTTTTCCAAGTCTTTCTGCTTAGAAAGGTACTTGCCATCATAAATTCATTCCAGTTATTTAAATAAGTCATAATGGAAACTGTTGCAATAGATGCTTTCATCATGGGTGTTACAATAACCCCAATCATACGATATATATTACAACCATCTATGAGTGCAGATTCTTCTAATTCCCTTGGAATGGATTCCATAAAGCTGGAAGTTAAAAACACACCTTGGGGTAATGAAAAAGCAACATATGGTATTAGAAGTGCCCAGATTGTATCTGTAAGTCTAAGGGAATTATAAATCTGAAAATTAGGTAATAGAGTAGCATGAATGGGTATCATCATACCAAGTAAAAGTATATTTCTTACTACAGGACTTAGTCGCCAGGTCATACGAGTAATCGCAAAAGATGCCATAATGGATATAATTAATACAAGTATAACTGCTAAGGTATTAATTAGCAAACTATTCTTAAGATATAGCAAAAAATGTCCATCTACAAAAGCTTTTACATAATTCCCCCACATTATTTTTTTAGGAAGGATTAACAACCCCTTTGTAAATAGTTCATTACTGCTTGCCAAAGAAAAGTCTAGAAGCCATACTAAAGGAAATATTTGAACAACAGAAACAAAAATAAGACATAACATTAAGAATACTTTTCGGACTGCTTGTTTTAAATGATTACTTCCGGCAAAATTCATCTAAGTACCTCCTGCTTCTTAGCCTTGGGTTGAAATAAATAATTCAGTACTACGGTTGCAACAAGGCAAATTACAATGAACACTACACTAATGGCATTACCATATCCGTATTTAAATGAGTTAAACGCCTGTTTATAAAGATAATTTGCTAAAAATTGAGTCTCGTTTCCCGGACCGCCATTTGTGAGTAGATATACAGTTTCCATCTGCTTTAATGCAGAAATAATTGCAAGTGTAACATTGACTTGAATAACAGGTTTCATCAAAGGGAGGGTTATCAAATAAAATGATTTCTTAGAATCTGCACCGTCAATAGCAGCCGCCTCATGAAGAACCGGGTCAATATTCTTT
>DALYNO010000676.1:0-1679 GCA_031975295.1 Anaerocolumna sp.
GTGATGATTATGATAACCCCCATCAAAGATTAATTCATTTTGCTTTTTATTTATTAGAAAAGCAGATGAGCCTTCGATATTAATGTCATATACCTGGTCTTTGTGAAAGTTCGTTTTAACTAAATGAAAATCAGAGTAATAATAAAACCATAAATTATTTTGATCGTCGATATTTATAGCATAACAATCGCATATATCATACTTTGTGTTTTCCCATATTTTCTCACCTAATTCATCCCAGATAACGATACCGTTTTGACCCAAGGGGTTGTCCCACCCATAATTACCGAATATGCCTTCATCAAAATAACTGGTAATTATCTTTTTATCCATCGTAACGATACAATCTTGAATACCATCTCCTAGGCAGAACTTTTTAATTGTCCTGCCATATCTGTCTGTAATCATGGCATTTTGATCAGTAGTACCATCCTTGTATAAATGTGCTCTTGCTCCAAGAAGGAGAAAATCATTACCTATAGGTTGAATGAAATGCAGGTTAACCTTTTGAATACCTAGATCATACATTTTGGAACCAAGTAATTCATTATTACTCCAGTCCATAACCAAAGTAATGCATTTATAATCTGAATTACTTTTAGTTGGTACAAACATACCGTTAACTCTCTCTGGTATACATCTGGAGTATAATAAATAAACAAGTTCATCATAACCAATAGACAAGTTAACTAGCTCATATTGTTGGATTTTGTACTGTTCTTTCAGTTCATTGCAATCAATATAATTTTGAAATTCACATATTCGCTCCATTTTTTACCTGCCATATAAGTATTCTATTGCAAATAGTATATCATATAAATTTCTCAAAATATACGGCACCATCTATTAGAATTTTAATTAAAATGCTGTAGAAAGAATCTGAACATGTATATCTTGGCAAGCATTATAAAGGTATGTGTTAACCCATAAATAAATGTATATTGTAACAGCTATTGACAATAAAACTTGGCAATGATAAAATGGTGACAATAAAACTTGGCAAAACCGAAGGAGAAGGATATGGACAAAGATGATATTCTGGCTAAAAGCAGAAAAGAGCAAAGAGATGAGGGAATGTTACTTGCTGAAGACAAAGGTAGAAAGATTGGTATAAGCGTATTTTGTTTTGTATTTATCTTTATCATATTAGTGAATATGCTTAATGGTCAACCAAACTATGCTCCGAATGCAATGTTCTGGGCTTTTCTTGCTGCAGATGCATTGCCTAAGTATCAATTCACAAAAAATAAAGCATATCTCGTTACTGTTATAGCCGGATTTATAGCATCATTGGCTTTTTTAATAAGCTTTGTAATTCAGGCAATAGGAGTGTAATTTGAGAGAAGAATTAGTATTAAAGAATAAACTAAAAGAAGTCAGGACGGAGAATCATTTATCTCAAGCCCAATTAGCAGAGTTGATAGGAGTTTCCCGTAATACCATTAGTTCTATAGAGACTGGGCAGTTTAATCCTACAGCTAAATTAGCTCTAATTCTATGTATAGCACTAGATAAAAAGTTTGAAGATATTTTTTATTTTTGAAACATAAGAAAAAAATAAAGAATAAAAATATTTCTAAAGGAATCGCTACCCTAGTATGTTTACGAATAGAAATACTAGGGTAGGAAATCACTGGTTCACAATTCACCATAATATTGCTTAATTGCAAGACCAATAT
>DALYNO010000677.1:0-1667 GCA_031975295.1 Anaerocolumna sp.
GCTGTACAACCTATTTTGGTTCTCTCTTTCATAATAGCCTTTACTTTATCAAACATTTCAAGTTCGTCTTTTTGAAAAGAATTTGGTGTCACATCGCCTGCTATTCTAATATTATCAGCTGTCTGTTCTTCTGTACTCATTCCAGATAACAGAACTGTAACTTGGGGATGATTCCAAACCCATCTCAAAGCCCATTCTGCTGGTGATCTCTTAATAGGATAAGACGAAAATGTTTTCAACACATCAGCGGGTAAATTATTAACCAACTTCCCCCCTCTTAAGGGTTCCATAATAATTACAGGAATACCTTTTTGTCCTGCCAGTTCAAGACCTGATTTCGTTGCTTGGTTGTTTTCATCCAAATAGTTATACTGAATCTGGCAAAAATCCCAGGGGTAAGCATTCAATATATCGACAAAATCCTGCTTACTGCCATGAAAAGAGAATCCAAAATTCCTAATAACTCCCTCTTTTTTAAGACCCTCTAACCATTCCACAACCCCAAGACTAACCATTCGGTCAAACATTGCCTTATCTGTAAGCATATGTAGTAAATAATAGTCTATATAATTTGTCTGGAGCCTTTCTAGCTGAGTAGCAAAGATTTTTTTGGCTCCATCTAAATTTTTTAACATAAATGGAGGCAGTTTGGTAGCAATTTTGACTCTTTCTCTATATCCGCCCTTAAGCGCTTCTCCAAGAAAGGATTCACTTTTTCCACCATGGTAAAAATACGCTGTGTCAAAGTAATTAACTCCCTTCTCAATGGCATCTCTTACCATCGCTTTGGAACGAGGTTCATCAATACTCCCTCCTTTTGTAGGAAATCTCATGCAGCCAAAACCCAGGATGGATAATTCTTCACCATTTTTAGTATTTACTCTGGTATTCACATCTTTACTCCTCTTCATTTTATTGTAATTAAATTATAGTCACAATATTTGCAGGCTATTTTTACTAAATTTTTATCTAAAACAAGTATAGCACCAGAGTATGTAATGTCAATATCCTTAGCTGCTGCCATAAAATTTTAATAAATTATGAAAACATTTAATAATTAGGGAATTAAAGGCTATTAATAGAAAGCCGACTTAAATCATATGAAATGCAAATAATAACATAGCCTATCAACATTAACTTATGTTTAAAAAAAGGATGTGGTTTTATGAAAATTCTAAAATTCAAGCATACCATCTACATGCTTACTATATTATCATTGGTTAGCATTACATTACTTTCCTGCAGCCAAAAGAAAGAAAATCTATATACTGCTAAGGCTGCTGGTTCCAGTGGTGATATTACTGTCAGTGTAACAATAACTGAAAATAAAACAATTGGTACACTATTAGTAGATGCCTCTAGTGAAGATCCTGAAGTAGAGCAAGTGGCTGCAAGAAGAATTGCAAAAACCATTATTGCAAAGCAAAGTCTTAATATTAATACCATATCAGGAGCAGAAAAAACTTGCCAGGCTGTACTAGAAGCTACGGAAATAGCATTAAAAAAGGCAGGTCTTGATACAGAAACCTTAAAGAAGAAAGAATTTTAGTATAAGACACCTTACTGATCCTGTTACATGCAATCAGCAAGGTGTCTTAAGCTATATACGCAGCATATACCGAGAGACCCAGCGCAACCCATCACAATCAAAGCTTGGCAGGTAAGTC
>DALYNO010000678.1:0-1662 GCA_031975295.1 Anaerocolumna sp.
GCATCACCTGTTATAAGATTGCTATTTTCGGATGCCTCAAAGCTTCCAGCCGATTTGATGCGAATGGGTTCTATAGCAGTTGTATTCTTTGCATTATCAACCATTACCAATGCTATTTTGCAAGGAATTAATAATATGCGTAAGCCTGTTATACACTCGGCTATTTCCTTAGGTGTACATATTGTATTGCTTTATGTTCTGTTGAAGTTTTTTAATCTAGGTGTTTATGCTTTGGTAATTGGTAATGTAACCTTTGCCCTTTTGGTATGTATATTAAACTGGGTAAGTGTAGGTAAGCTTCTTAACTACAAACAAGAAGTTAAGAAAACCTTTATTATACCAACAGTGTGTTCCCTGATTATGGGAGCCATAGCATATATGGTTTATTCTTTATTAAATACCAAGCTTCCAAGCTCTGTTAGTACATTATTTGCAGTCTTAGTAGGGGTGCTTGTATATGGAGTATTGTTACTGTTGTTTAAAGATGTGACAGAAACGGAACTAATTGAAATGCCTTTTGGACGTACATTGGCACGAATTGCAGTAAAGTTACATTTATTATAAATTCAATTCCATATAATATGTATAAACATGGAAGAACTAGTGAATACTTATTGCCAAAGGAGTGATTTCGTTGAGACATAAAAAGGCGATTATGTATTTCATTAGTTTTTTTTCATTGTCACTTTTATTTTCAGCATGCTATTACTTAAGTTATAGACATGCCTTAAATGAATTTAATGAAAAGGCAGTGGAGAGAAATGAAGAGTTAAGAAAGATTATGGCAAGTAATAATGGTAAATTGCCAGGAGAAGATAACGACAGTGATTTGACTAAGGAAAATAGCGGTGAAGAAACGCTGGATTCTAGTGTAGCAGCAGATGGTATGTCTGACTATACCATAAAACCCTCCACCGTGTATAAATTACAAGTATATGATGTTAAGACTGGCATAACCACTGAAGAGTATTTACCCACTCCAAGTTATCTAATCGGTCTGAACAGACTAGAAGTAATAGAGTACCTGGACAACTATTCACAAGAGTTACCTCTCAGTGAATTTGAAAAAGGACTCATATCATTTCAATTAGTGTCCTTTACCAAGGATGAAGTTGTACTTAAGAAAACTTATAATCAAGATGAAGTAGTATATAAATATTATTTGAAAGCCGAAAATGGCTATATAGTAGCATACTATGGTGACAAGAAAACAGTATTCGATTATACTAGCGTATCGGTTGAAAATCTGCCGGAAAGAGATATTGAGGATCTGGAAGCAGGGATACTTGTAAAGGACTTGGAACAACTATATGGGTTGTTGGAGAACTACTCTAGTTAAAAATATGAAACAGCAGATACCCTAAAACATTAATTTATATAATTAGTGTTTTAGGGTATCTTTTTGTACAGTAATAATAATCGGACTAAAATGGATTGGTTAAAATACTACAATTAAGTTAAATATCTATTGTTGTTGGGGGTTTGTTGAAGAGGTATAATGAATTACAGATAAAGAGATAAAAAATATACGAAATGACGGAAAGGTGCCTGAATATATGTCAAATATAAATGAGGTATACAACAAATCGACTATAAAAAGAAAGAGTAAATGGAGGGTGTTTAGGGATAATTTTGAGCTTTCCATAATGCTGGTGCCAGGTA
>DALYNO010000679.1:0-1653 GCA_031975295.1 Anaerocolumna sp.
TTATTTATTTATTTATTTATTTATTTATTTACCCTAGAAAGGATTATGATATGACTCAGGAATCTAAAAATATACCCTCCTCCCCACCTGATTTTTCCATAGAACAGTTTAATGAATTACTTAAACTGGATAATCAATTATGTTTTGCACTATATGTCTGTTCAAAAGAAATCATTAAAAAATATAAGCCCCTGTTAGATCCTCTGGGATTAACATACACAGGATATATTACTATGCTTGCCCTTTGGGAAAAGGATGAGATAACCGTTAAGGATTTAGGTCAAAAACTATATCTGGACTCTGGAACGCTTACTCCTTTATTAAAAAAATTAGAATCCCAAGGTCTTGTTACAAGAATTCGTAGTTTAAGTGATGAACGTAATGTAGTAATTAAACTAACCGATAAAGGTCATGAACTGAAATCCCATGCTAAAATGGTACCCTGGGACTTGATTTGTTCTGTAAACTTTAAAACAGATAATACTGCTACTCTACTGTCCTCTCTTCATAGTATAATGGATCAGATTATGGATAATGAATAAGGCTCTTCCCTTTATTTGAAATAAGTTCATGTAAATGTTTACCACTTGTCCTCTGTTTATATATCTATTTTATCAAATTTCAAATAATCTATTCATAATATCTATTAGTTGTGTGTTATAAATTCTTTATGAAGAGAAATTATAACACACAACTATTTTATTATCATATATTGATATAAAGCTTACTGTCAGGAAATGAGATTTTATGATTATACATGTTGTAGAGCCCGGTCAAACACTAACCTCCATTGCAAATCAATACAATGTTACAACGGATAGGCTAATTACAGATAACCAGCTTCCAAATCCAGAAAATTTACTTGTTGGTCAAAGTATAGTGGTATTATATACTGATGTTACACATACAGTTGTGGAAGGCGATACCTTATATGACTTAGCAGAAACTTATGATGTTCAAGTAACACAAATATTAAGAAATAACCCATGGCTAGCTGATACCCAAGGTCTTACACCAGGTGAAACCCTTGTGATTAGTTTCCAGCGGAATGAAGTACTGGGCGATATATCCATCAATGGTTACGCCTATCCATTTATTGATCGAACAGTTTTAAGAAAAACCCTTCCTTTTCTTACTTATCTCTCCTTATTTACTTATGGTTTTACCCCAGAGGGTGATTTAGTCCCTATAGATGATGCCGAACTAATTCAAATAGCCAGAGATTACGGTGTTGCCCCTATTATGATGTTAGCGCCTATGGATGCAAAAGGTGCATTTAGTAATGAGATTGCCCATCAGATGTTTACAAATCCTGAAGGGCAAGCTAAGCTGGTAGATAATATATTAGCAAATATCCAAGCTAAGAATTATAGCGGTGTAGATATTGATTTTGAATTTGTACTGCCAGAAGATAAACAGTTATTTATTGATTTTATTGCAGCTGTTAAAGCTAAACTAGAACCAGAAGGTTATATTGTAATGGTAGCACTTGCTCCTAAAACCTCAGGTGAACAAGCGGGTCTTCTGTATGAAGCTCACGATTACCCCGCCATTGGTGCTATCGCCGATAAAATATTATTAATGACTTATGAATGGGGATATACATTTGGCCCACCAATGGCAACTGCTCCTTTAGATAGTGTAAGACGTGTC
>DALYNO010000680.1:0-1651 GCA_031975295.1 Anaerocolumna sp.
TTGCATCTGTTAAAGGGACTTCCATGTACTCTGGTAAGGAAGTGAATGTTCCTTATGTTAATAATCAAATAGCAAGTATGAAAATAAATGAAGCTAGAGAGACCTTTGCGAATAATAGTAATCTACCACGCGCACAAGCGTATCAAAACTTTGATTCAAGTGGCAAAGCCCAAGAGATTACTTCGTCTGTTCAAAAGTCGATGCCTTCTAACATTCCATTAGGACAAAGAATTATTCAGAATTCAGCTGGACGTATTACAGCTGGACTAGGAAATGGATTAGTACAAGGTGTTGTTGGTGCCTCTGGTCTTAAAGAGGTAAGTCAATTTGTTGGAGATACCAAAATTGGTCATGCTACTAAATCATTTGGTAATGCAATGGCGACTTCATATATTGCTAAACAGCCAAATTTAACAAGCTTAACTGATAAAATGACGGCAGCTAAGGAAAGCTTAATTGATGGTAGTAAGGCTTTTACCAATGATTTTAAAACATATACTCCAAGTAATTTGGTAGAAAAGCAAGCGAAATTCCGAAACGCTGTTGCTTATGCTGGTGGTATGGTTGCAGGAGTTGGGGGTTATCAAGTGATGGCTAAATATGCCGCTCCAAGTATGAGCAACTCAAAGGCTTTTGGTCTAAAAGGTTTTAATCCATATAATAATGCAGTTAATAAACAAATAAAAGAAATTTCTGATGTTGCACATATGGCTCAAACAGTTACTTTAGATAATGGCCAAACTGAAATTGCACAAGGGGCTATTCAAATGGTAACTGATAATAAGAATACAGTTGTCCAAGTTAGGGATAAAACTGGTCAAACTCATGTAGTTTCGCGTATGGCTTCAGGTCACTCTGGACTGAAAAATAACCAAGTGGTTTATCAAGATTTAACTGTTAGGGACGGTCAATTATTATCCGCAAGTTCTTCCTACTCTTTAGACAGTGGAGGTGGTAAAGTACCAGCACCTAAAATTAATGTAAATCCAAACCAGTTATTTACCAATAGAAACACTAGTAAGACTCCAAGAGTAGTACAAGAGGTTCAAAGCTACAATCAATTAGTCGATAGTGGACAGTATTACATGAAAGATGCTTTAAACGAAATGGAAAACATCAAAATGGTCATTGATCATAATAGAAGTTATATGACTGGTACTAGAAATGGAACGACTTATCGTATTTCTCCTTACGGTCCAGGGGATGCAAGAGTTCAAAATGATAAAACAATAACTGCTAATTGTGAAGTACGAAATAAAAAATTAATTCCTTCTTTTAGTGATAGTGACTTTACAACTTCACTTAAACCCGAAGATTTAATGGCATATGCTGTACCAAATAAACGTAATTTTGCAAGAAAGCAATTAGAAATGCATAGAAATAAGGCATTTACTAGTTCTTTAAGGTGATAAGTGATGAGTGATAACAAAAATACTCAAGAAACCTTAAATGAAAAATTAGTAAATGGAATGAAGGGATTAGGTAGATTACTATCTAAACCCTTCAGTAAAAAATTTAAACAAAAAGCTGCTGCGGTTGCAAAAAAAGCCATAAAAGTTGCAGCCAAAGTAATATTAAAAGTACTAAAACAGATTTTTGCTTGGTTAATTGGTACAGTAGGTATTCCTGGTATCTTAATAACTTTAGGAAT
>DALYNO010000681.1:0-1643 GCA_031975295.1 Anaerocolumna sp.
TTCATTTTGATGCCTCTTTTAAATGTATATTCTTCCCAGGTAATTCATTCCAGCTCAACTTTTATTATCTAATCAATATGATAAATTTCTTCCATGCCAGACCAAAATTCTTCTGCTTCTCTCTCCACAAGAGGCTTCATCAAAGGTTTTACTACCTCCCACCAAGCCTGGGTATTGGGATCTGCTGCCATCTTAGCCATATCTGCCTCAAAATCTGATCCAACATATTCGTAATAAGCGAATAAATACTCACCTTTACTGTAGATGGAATAGTTCTTTAGATTGCATTGCTTAATCATCTCATTTACCCCTGGCATAGGATTGGCATGCCATATTTTATATGCTTCCAAATCTCTTACTTTAATCATATCTCCAAATCTACGAACTGCCATTTCTTCTCTTCTCCTCAAATAAAAGTTTAGGATTCAGGTGTCAATTTAACACTCAACTATAATTCTTAATATATTTTCTGAGCTTCTTCAAACAAAGCATAAATATTTGCTGGTGGGACATCTTGCATAACAGCTTCATGACTTGGAGATACAATCAATCCGGTAGGGAAAATTGTTCGTAATTCCTTTACTTTGTCACGTACCATTTCAGGTGTACCATGAACCAGCAAATCCTGTGTATCAACTCCACCACAATAAGAGACCATATCATCAAATCTCTCTTTCAAATTTCTTGGTTCCATACCGGTGGCCAATGCCTGAATTGGGTGAATCACATCAACGCCTGCTGCAATCAGGTCAGGAATTGCATCTACAATAGAACCACAGGAATGATAAATCACCTTAAGGCCATAGGAATGCGCCTGTTCAATTAGCTTTTTGCTTCCTGGAATAACAAAATCACGTATACACTGAGGAGAAAGAATAAGACCTCTCTGGCTTCCTACATCATTACCAATTAATACTGCATCTAACTTTCCCTTTGTTGCCTCATAGAATATCTCATTTGCTTTCAAATAAAAGTCCACTATTTTTTCATCTACAGCTTTATAAATTTCAGGATTTATTAACATATTCATAAGTGCGGTTTCCATTCCAAAGGATGCACAAGTATCCTGGAAATGAGCAGACCAACACATTGCCAAACGCACCTTATCCTCAGGGGCCTTGTCAACTCTTCTCTTGCATTCTTCTACATCAATATATTTAGCAGGATCCGGCCATTCAAAAAAATCCAGTTCTTCTAGTTCTTCCGCCTCTTTAAAACAACCATCGGCTGTAAGAGTACGTTCCTCACTATTTACGTTACCATCCATATACCAATCAAATGCAGCGTAGATAGCATTGGCAGTTGGTGATTGATAAGGAACTTCTATTGCATAAAAATCATCACCCACCGCAAGTTTTAGTTCATGAATATCCTTTACTCCATAATAATGAAACAAAGCGGGCTGCGCCTTAATATCCGGCATCCCAATCCATGCAGCCGGACGATCTACTGTTTTACGGTTAACTGTTGCAAAAAAACGTTCTCTACTATTCATAATCCATCTCCTTCACTTATAGCAATTCACAGGCAATTGCTTTATGATTAAATTGTTTAAGCTTTCCTTCTATGTAACCTAAAAATAATACTTCAATATCTTTTAAATAATCTTTTAATAATCTTAAAAAATTTTCATTAATATATTA
>DALYNO010000682.1:0-1629 GCA_031975295.1 Anaerocolumna sp.
CAAATTCCTATCACTGTTGGTAGTGCTAAGGTCATTACTCACCAATTCATCAAGTGTTAAGCCGGATTTGGAAACATCACTGCTATATACTAATAGAATTGCATCAGAATACCTTTTCTCGTCTACCTTAATCGTTAAATTATCTTCACCCAGTTTATAGGGAATACTTTCTTCTTTTAGAAGGCTAGCAACTGTGGAAGCATCTCTAGCACTTTCACTAATAATTAATGTTTTATATATGGTCCTGTTCATTACGTTAACAAGAATAAATAATGCCAAAAAAACAGTCACAATAACGCCAATGATAATTGTTTTCTGCTTGCTGGTATATTTATTCCACTGATTTAATAATTGAACTGGTATTTGTTTAAGTCTTTCAACCATATTAAGCTCCTCGAATCATGGGTTTAGAATTGGAGATTCATAATTTCTTTATAAGCTTCCAACACTTTATTTCTTACTTGTACAGTATATTGCAGTGAAAGATTTGCCTTTTGCTGCGCTACTTGTAGTTCATAAGTATTATCGCTTAACCCTAATGCATAGGACATCTCCGCTTTTTCTGCCGCATTAGTTAAATTGTTGGTTTCTTTTACCATAGAGAGAGCTGATTGAAACATACTATCAAACGTACTGTTTCTGTTCGTTTTAACCGCTTCTATATTTCCTTTATTATAAGCATTTAAGTTTGAAATACCATTTAGCAATGAAATATCCATTTTGCACCACTTTAGCCATATTTAAGAATAGGGAGTCTCTATTAGGCATCCTTTCTTTCAAGTTTTCATTTATTTTTGATATATGAAATCATTCATCTTACTTACCAACTTCCAAGCCTTTTAGTGCTAAGCTTTTAGTTGCATTAAACGCTGTAACATTTGCTTCGTAAGCTCTAGAGGCATCAATCATATTTGTCATTTCTGTAACAGTATTCACATTAGGATATTCTACATACCCCTCTTCGTTGGCATCAGGATGAGATGGATCATACACTAAATTCATTGGTGTATCAGTATCTTCAACAACAGCTGTTACTTTAACACCGTTTCCTTGATAAGCTCCAGTCTTACTGCTTAATATTTTAGAGAAAGCATTTTGTCCCTTTTCTTCAAATACGAGAATCTTACGCTTATAAGCTTCGCCATTTTCATCTCTTGTAGTATTTACATTTGCAATGTTACTTGATATAACATCCATACGTAATCTTTGTGCAGTCATTCCACTAGCACTGACGTTCATCGCATT
Organism: Anaerocolumna sp.; assembly: GCA_031975295.1. Lineage (GTDB taxonomy): Bacteria > Bacillota > Clostridia > Lachnospirales > Lachnospiraceae > Anaerocolumna. Next base: position 1,246 of record DALYNO010000682.1, read on the forward strand.
AATTACTGACATTATCTTTCCTCCTAATTACTTGATAGAACTGTTTTTATTCTACTAAATTCCTGTGTCATGGATTCTAACAAAGCACTGTGAGCAATTTGATTTTGAGCCAGATTAGCTGACTCTGTATCTACAGCAACATTGTTACCATCAAGGCGGTAGCTTAGATTAGAATAATCCGTATAAACTGTTGGTGCTAAAGCATTTAAATTCACATTTGCTACCTTTTGAGTAAGTGAACCATTTCCTTGCAGCTGTCTCATTAACAAAGTCTGAAACTCAACATCTTTTCTTTTATAACCTGGTGTACTTCCATTTGCTATATTATTAGTAAGTAGCTCGTTCCGTTTCCAAGTGGCATCAGCAGCTTTACTTAATATATTT
>DALYNO010000683.1:0-1623 GCA_031975295.1 Anaerocolumna sp.
TATTATATCCTTAAATAATAATAAAAAATCCAACAATTTATGTCAAGTCTTTTTTCATTCTTTGCTATAAATTCTATGAATATAAGCTTTGCAGTATCTAGAATCATTCATCCGTTTTAGATTGAAAAGGCAACTTATACATTTATATATCAATGCCATAGCTTTTTAGAAATTTAATCACTTCATCTCTATTTTCAGGTCTCATCTCTATATACTTTCCAACCTCTTTGATACTCTTGTCCCTTAGACCATTGTTATAATCCAGGTTTTCCCTTAATTTTTGCCGTCTTGTATTGAGTCTGTGCCTTACCTCAACCATTTCTTTGCTATCAATCAGGGCTGTTACCTGATGAATCCAGATTTTCGCATCAGATAAATTGTAGTTTCTAAGATTTCGTATCAAATCTCTATTACAAATATCTAATTGATTCGAACTTTGCTCATACCTTTCTTCATCACTTTTTGCTTTTAAATATTCTTCCCACAACTGTTTGAGTTGATTATAGGACTCTACCATAAACTTTTGGTAAGAATATTCAAGTGCATTGGTATTATTAATATATTTAATCTTAACTTTATTCTGTAAAAGAATGGCACGATTTAATTTAAGCTCCACTGTCTTCATATCTTTACGATTTTTTAAGGCATTCATAAAAATATAAAGTGCTGAGGAAAGTGCCATTATAACTGTTAATAAGAATGGAATTATCATATCCACTTTTAAAGCATTATTAACTCCTACAAATAGAAGAAACAATAAAACCACCAATATACAAGTAGTAATGGCAATACCTTTTAAATAACTCTGCTTATGAAAGATTTCTTCCTGCTCTTCAAATAAATCCTCTTTTTCTCTCTCTAAATACTTCATATCTGTTTTAATTGTTTCCTGGTAGCTCTCATGTCGCTTCATTTCTTTCATTTGCACTGGCAATACATCTTCAAACTTAGCCATATGCTTATATTGTATATCATTTATCTTTCTGACACCTTTTTGATATCTGGTTTTGTCCCTATTCAAAGTGAGGATTCTTTTTGCTAAATCATTTACTTTCTCTCTGTCCTCTTCTGGCATCAGCTCAATTTTTTGAATATCTGTAAGATATGCGGTAACGGCCTGATACTCCCCTTTTAGTTCATCTAAGGTATGAGTAGTCTCTATGATCTGGCGGCACTCCTCCATAACAGTATTGACGGATTCACGTTGTGAAGATTTCAAAACCTTCGCCTCATCCATTAGGATACTGTCACTGGCTAGACTATTTCTTTCTTCATTCTCTTCCTTCTTATCTTTCTTTTCATTTTTGCTGTGGCTTCGAAAGAAGTTTTTGATTCTTCCCATTTTAACGACCTTTCTTGTTCCTAATCCAAATCTTATTATATCCCATGGCAAAACAAATATTTTAAAACATTTATTTTCATCTAATAATTTTGCCCTAAAATAATATTTATGAGTTGCCCGACAAAAGCCCTATTATATAAATTTTCATTGGCAATTTGTACAAAACAGAAAGTGTAAATGCGCCTATGGAAATGCATTGGAATCGAAGCATGATACTTTTTGATTTGTGCAAATTGCCATCGTAATATAAAAAGTAGGGCATTTGTCGGGCAACTCATATT
>DALYNO010000684.1:0-1615 GCA_031975295.1 Anaerocolumna sp.
TTTGCAAGGCCTGCCGCTAGTACATCTGAAATACTTCCATCTAAATTACCAGAATAAAAGGCACTGTCCCTATCAACTGGACTTTTATATATTTCAAGTTTAATATTCTCATCAAAGTATCCTAAGTGTTCTGCTACAACAATTGGTATAGAATCCAAATCCGGCATAATTCCAACAGATAATGTTTCCTGTTTACTCTTACAGCCTGTAAATAGCAGCATAGTTGCAGCCGTTGATAACAATATTATTTTTTTCATATGTAACTTAACATTTTTTTTCATTTTATATCCCAGAATATTACCACATACTTTGTTGAAAGAATCCATTTGTGGTATTCCTTCTATCTAAAATTTTCTTTCAACCTTATCTACTTTGTTCGTATCGCCAAACTATATAACAGACTAGCCAGTCAAAAGGCAGGCAGGCTGCCTTAGTTATTATTATTTTTTACGTCTTACTGCGTACTTCCCCAGACGGTATACAAATTATTCTCAATTCCTGCTGCCTTTAATATTCTTCCAACCATTCCATTCACAACATCCTCCATATCCTTATTATTTCCATAGAACATAGGGATGGGAGGTAGAATAGTAACCCCAGTTTCACTTAAAATTAGTAAATTCTTAAGATGAATAGAAGAGAGCGGCGTTTCTCTTGGCGATATTACAAGTTTTGATTTCTCTTTTATACATACATCTGCAGCACGGCATAAAAGATTACCGCCAGTACCTGTGGCTATTTGGGCTACTGTTGACATAGAACAAGGTAAAATAATCATACCGTCCGTTGTAAAGGAGCCACTGGCAATAGGGGCAAACATATCACTGCCATCATAGGCTGCTATTTTAGCTGTTTTATCTGCTAAAGAACCTATAAAATCCTTCCAGGTTAATCCTGTCTCATATGCAAATACGCTCTTTCCCATATCCGTAATAACAATATGGAGTTCCAGGTTTTCTTCTGATAAATAAGTAATCATTCTCTGGGCCAAAATACTTCCACTGGCGCCTGTTACACCAATAATATATCTTTTCATATAAATCAAATCACCTTTCAACCTAAATCCCATCTATATGCCGGATACTTGGAAACCATATTGTCTCAATTCATTACTTCCATAGAAAATCAGCCATAGCAAAAAGAAAGAATACAATGCTCAACACTTGGTTGATATGATAGGAAGCAAAAATCATCTTGTTCTTATTTTCAGGGCTAACATTATAGTGTTCTATTATAAGTAAAATAGCTGAGACCATAATTCCAATCAGAAAAAATATACCTCTTGGCATAAAGAAATAAATGGCTAATAAAAATAGAAGACACATTACATGAGATGCTCTGGCTATCCATAAAGCTCCCTGCAAACCAAATCTTGCAGGTACTGAATGAAGTCCTTCTCTTCTATCAAATTCAATATCCTGTGTCGCATAAATAATATCAAAACCGGCTATCCAAAAACAAACTGCTGCACCAAGCATAAGGGGTATAAGCTCTATCTTACCTGTTACTGCAAGCCATGCACCTACAGGTGCACCTCCACAAGCCACACCCAAGATAAAGTGACAAACCCAAGTCAGTCTTTTGGAATAGGAATAAAATACAAATAAACCAATGG
>DALYNO010000685.1:0-1610 GCA_031975295.1 Anaerocolumna sp.
TCACCTTATCTAAAAGAAACTAAAGGGGTATGTGTAATTGATAATTTATCTGGCATAAATACCCCTAAAAAAATTGGTCCTATGTTAAAAGCTGCCGATTATGTAGTAATTACCAAAGGAGATATTGTATCCCAGGCAGAACGTGAAGTATTTGCTTCTTGTGTAAGTTCTGTTAATCCCAAAGCAATCACCATGCATGTAAATGGATTAACTGGCCAGGGCGCCTATGAACTTGGAAGTCTTTTATATGATGAAGAGCAAACGATTCACACTGTACAAGGAATGCAGCTTCGTTTTCCTATGCCTGCTGCTCTGTGTTCTTATTGCCTTGGTGAAACAAGAATCGGAGAAGATTATCAGATGGGTAACATAAAAAAGATTAATCTGGGATTAGATGTGTGAAAGAAAAACACTTTCACACTGAGGTTTGCGTTCTGAGAATGAATGCAGGCGCTTATGCGCAGAACTTGGAGGGAAAACAATGATAAATTATACCATAGGTCAGCTGCTAAAAGAATATCCATTTACATCTGCCTATTTTGAACAAAATAAGTTAGACATTACAGGGTTTGAGAATCGTACTTTTTTTGAGTATCTAGAACATTTTACTTATGAAGAGGTGGAAGATCAGGCAATTGATAAGGAGAAATTACTTTCTGATTTACCTGTTTTTATAGAACAAATGAAATCTTTTCTTGGATTAGATAAAGAAAATCAAGTAAGTTCCCTCACTATTCTTCCGGGACATGATAAATCAGGAACCGGAGAGGGATTTACTGAGTTGACTGTGGAAACCTCACAAATCATTTCCATTGTAGGACCTACTGGTTCTGGAAAGAGTCGTCTCTTAGCAGATATTGAATGGGCTGCCCAAGGAGATACGCCAACAGGGCGCAGTATTTTAATCAATGGTAAGACCCCTGATAACAAATGGAGATTCTCCTCTAATAATAAACTGGTGGCTCAATTATCGCAGAATATGAATTTTGTAATGGATTTATCTGTACAGGATTTTTTAAGGATGCATGCTGCCAGCCGTCTTGTGGAGGAACCACAGGAAACCATTGAACGAATCATACTAGCAGCTAATAATCTGGCAGGTGAAAAATTTGATTTGAATACGCCAGTTACCAGTCTAAGTGGTGGTCAGTCCAGAGCTTTAATGATTGCTGATACAGCAATTTTAAGTTCCTCTCCCATAGTATTAATCGATGAAATTGAGAATGCTGGAATTGATCGTAAGAAGGCACTGGAACTTCTAATTTCGGAAGATAAAATAGTATTAATGGCTACACATGACCCATTACTTGCTCTTATGGCAGATAAACGTATTATTATTAAAAATGGTGGTATCAGCAAAGTTATATCAACCAGCACTGAAGAGAAGTCTTTACTTTTAGAGCTAGAGAAGATGGATGGAATTATTCAAGGTTCCAGACAAAAGCTTCGTACAGGTAAATCATTATCACTAAAAGACCTAGAGCAAACCCACATATTTATGAACATCTGACAAAAATGCTTTTGACATTTTAACCTATGAGTTGCCCGACAAAAGCCTATTATATAATTTTCATTGGCAATTTGTACAGAACAGAAAGTGTGAATGCGCC
>DALYNO010000686.1:0-1607 GCA_031975295.1 Anaerocolumna sp.
ATGGTAGTCAGCTCTAATTTCCCTGCGGAAGAAAATATGAAATAAGAAAGGATGCCAAAGAGATTCTTCCGTTATGTATTGGCAATATCCTATATAAGGATATTTAATGAAAATGTATGTCGAAAATTTTAATGACTGTAGATGGAAATACAGCAGCAGCTTATGCTGCTTATGCATTTACTGATGTAGCAGCAATTTATCCTATTACACCGTCCACTAGTATGGCAGAGCTTACAGATGATTGGGCAGCAAAAGGAAGAAAAAATATATTTGGTCAGGAAGTTAATGTTGTTGAAATGCAGTCTGAGGCAGGTGCAGCAGGTGCATTCCATGGATCATTGCAGTCAGGTGCATTAACTACCACCTTTACTGCATCTCAAGGTTTGTTATTGATGATACCTAATATGTTCAAGACAGCGGGAGAACTTTTACCCGGTGTTTTTCATGTCAGCGCCAGAGCGATTGCAACCCATGCATTAAGTATTTTTGGGGATCATCAAGATGTTATGGCTGTTAGACAGACAGGCTGTGCGATGCTAGCCAGTGGATCTGTACAAGAAGTTATGGATTTGGCACCGGTAGCTCATCTTTCTGCTATAAAGGGAAGCCTTCCTTTTGTACATTTTTTTGATGGATTTAGAACCTCTCACGAAATTCAAAAGGTAGAAGCCTTTGAATACGAAGATTATGAGAAATTATTAGATAAAGAAGCAATTAAGAAATTCCGTGATAAAGCCTTATCTCCCAATCGTCCGGTAACCAGAGGCACCGCTCAGAATCCAGATATTTACTTCCAGGGCAGAGAAGCAAGTAATCCTTTTTATAATAATATTGTACCGGTTGTTAGTGAGTATATGAATAAAATTTCAGAACTTACAGGAAGAAAGTATGATTTGTTCCAATATTATGGTGACCCTGATGCAGAATATGTCATTGTTGCAATGGGATCTGTAACAGAGACCATAGAAGAAACCATTGACTACTATAATAGTCAGGGTGAAAAATATGGATTAATTAAGATTCATCTTTACAGACCGTTCTGTGTAGACCATTTCCTTGGTTGTATTCCAAAATCTGTGAAGAAAATTGCAGTGCTGGATCGTACCAAAGAACCAGGAGCTATAGGGGAACCCTTATATCTGGACGTTTGTACAAGTTTTCTAGATACAGAGAAGAAACCTCATATCGTGGGTGGAAGATATGGACTTGGCTCTAAGGATACAAGGCCTATGGATATTGGAGCAGTCTTTGAGAATTTGAAAGAGAAGAAACCAAAGAATCATTTTACCATTGGTATTATGGATGATGTAACTCACACATCTCTGAATAAAAAAGAACGAATTACCTCCTCACAAAAAGAAGGAAAAGCATGTAAAATATGGGGACTTGGTTCTGACGGAACAGTTGGTGCTAATAAACAAGCTATTTCAGTTATTGGAAATAAAACAGATCTGAAAGTACAGGCTTATTTTGATTATGACTCCAAGAAATCAGGTGGTATTACTATTTCACATCTTCGTTTTGGGAAAGAAGCAATTAGATCCACATATTTTGTAGATCATGCTGATTATGTTGCCTGCCACAATCAATCCTATGTAAATCAATAT
>DALYNO010000687.1:0-1605 GCA_031975295.1 Anaerocolumna sp.
CCCCGGTCATTCATAGTTACACCAGAAATACTGGTAGACTTTGATACCAAATCAGTAAATGCCTTTTGAGGCTGGGTTTCCTTTCCAGTTAAGTATGCAGAAAAGTCCTGGGCAGACATACATACATTATTTTCCCATGCAAGTTTAGACCAGTTGTCAGGTTTAAACATATAATTTAATAGTTTCATTGCTTCTTCTTTTATTTTAGAATTCGCTGAAACCGCATAACCACCGCCGTTCCATGCTGTGATATCTGTGATCTTTCCGCTTCCGCCTTCTATTACAGGCATGGAGAATACACCAATATTATTACGAACCTCTTCCATTACGTCTTCACTTGTTGCCATTGACATTTCCCAGCTTCCCATATAATACATAGCTGCTTGGCCATTGGTAAATAAGTTTTTAGCAGTACCATAATCTGTTGTTTCAAAACCACTCTGGAATAATCCAGCATCTACTGCTTGTTTTAAAAGTTCAGCTGCTTTTATGTAGGCAGGATCTGAAAAATCTCCATTTGCCACGGAATCTCTTAACTTAGTTTGAAAATCACCGCCTGCTTTGATTACTAAGTCATGAATGTAGATGGATAAAGGCCATTTATCCGAACCATCCATGCTTACAGGAATAAGACCAGCTCCTTTTATCTTATCAGCCAGTGCTAATAATTCGGTATATGTGGTAGGAACTGTCCATCCATTTTGATCAAATAAGGCCATGTTATAATAAAAAGCCATAACATCCGTATTTCTTGGAAGTCCATATAACTTACCTTCTTTGCTAAAACCATCTAGAGAACCAGAAATAAAACCATAATCTTTGTAATCAGCTGTGTTTAACTCTGCAAGTATGCCTGCATCGATTACTTCATAAAGAAACGAAGGCTGACCCCAGGCATTTACCAAATCAGGCATACTACTACCTGATGCATAAGCCTTAAACTTTGTCTTATAAGCTTCGTCATCCAGAGCCTCTACTTCAATTTTTACATTTTTATTTTCTTTCATATAATTATCAAATAATGTTTGTTCAATTAGACCTTGACCTGATTTTCTGTCTGTGAGATTAGAAAATACTTTTATTGTCACTGATTCCGTGTTATTCCCTTCTTGTTCATTACTGCTTTGTGTACTATCGGAATCTTTTTTTGAACAAGCTGCCATTCCAACCACCATAATTAACACTAGTAATAATGCTAAAATCTTTCTTTTCATAAATTCCTCCTTAAAATGATGCCCACCCCACGGGCTATTTGGATTTTCATTATTTTTAGTCATTTCTATGCTGTAGATTAATTATAAATCAAATAATTTGTTAAAAACAGGTAATAGATTTATAAAATAGTGTACTATTTTCAAATACATATGTGTTTTTCACTATGTATTTGGGCATAATACATTTCTTTTACATCATTTATAACAAAGAAATATCCTGCCTGCCCCAACCTAAATCACGAAATACTCAAGTTCAGTTTCATAATATAATAAATTGTACAAAAAAGAGGCTGTTTTAAAATGTATTTATGCAGCTCTAACGCGCACCAGTCAAGCTATTCTGCTTAAGTTACATTTTGCAACAGCCCCTTAACTATTATTTTATAGTGGG
>DALYNO010000688.1:0-1602 GCA_031975295.1 Anaerocolumna sp.
ATTCTTAACAAATACTATTCTCTGATGTCTATCTGAAACTATATTTGTATACACTAACTGTACCATAATTTATATAACTTAACAATATATGTCTCCAAAATTTAAGGTATTTGGGCAAAAGTTTAATTTATTATTAATGACTTCGTAAAATTTACTGATACTTATTTAATATTCAGGGGAATTATAACTGATGTTTCGTCTTCTGAAGGCTGATTCAACCTTCCTGTAATGTAACCATTTAGAATATGGTCCCCGTACTTCACCCATAATTTGTAACCTTCACCTGCTTTTAGTTCATCCTGAATTTTGTGTAAAGTGCCAGAAAAATAACTAGCATTTATTTGATCAGCGAGTTCTGCCATTATCTCTTTTTCTTCTTCTGAAATATCTAAATCTTTTAAACCTGAAAGAATCTTCTTATGTGAATTGGTTGTAAAGAAATCATAAGAATATTCCTCAAAATGAAGCAGATTGTTATCTGTGAATCCTTTTTCTTTCGCATACTGCTCCATGTCTACAGGTTTCGTGTAGTAACTTGCCTGTATGCCGGGTCTGACCTCTAATACACCATATTGATTGGTATAAACACTAAGTGCACTTGTGACAATATCATATACCGTGTTATCAGCTGTTTCGTCTGATACGATGCTCTGCATATGAATATGCCCACTTAAATTAACCTTAACATGATATTTATGAAATAAATCAACAACATCTTGATATCCATCCAAGGTGTATCCATAGAATAGTTTTTCATTGTGCTTTAAGAGATTATGGTGCATTACTACAATTGGGGTAACTCCTTTGGCTTTTGCTTCCTTTAGGCATTTTTCAAGCCAGGCAAATGTAAATCTTCCAATAATACCAGAAGGTTCAGAAGGATAGGACTTACTATTAAATGCATATCTATTGGTGTCTAACATAAATAGCCAAACATCTTTCGTTACTTCTGTCACATAGCTTAAGGTTTCCTCATCCTTATAAATTGCTTGGTCCAGTCCAAAAGAACCGTATATTTTCTTAAATTCTTCTGGTGAAGTATTCCTAACTTCCACTAAACCATCCTTTTGATAACGACTGGCATAGTAATTATTAAGATCATGATTGCCAGGAATTACATATACTGGTATGCCTGCTTCAGTGACAGCCTTTAATTTCTCGCCCAACTCTTCATGGGACTTTTTCTCGCCATTAAAAGTAAGATCCCCACTCAGAATTAGTCCAGTAGGTTGCATCTTAATTACTTCCTCTAAAAATGCATCCGTAATTTCAGTAATATAATTCACCTGTTTACCGTCACTTGAAACCAACATTCTCTGAAAAAGTGCACCATTGTCAGTTAAATCCTTTGAGAAGTAATGGATATCTGTAGCAACAACAAATTCAACTGGTTTTTCTATACCTGACCCTGCACCATTCACTGCTTGCATCTGGTTACTATCTTCTATAGTTGTAGTCTCTGGGTTATTGCCCTCTGTCTTGACTTCCTCATTGTTTATATCCTGTTGTTCTGTTTTAGCACAACCCATTAGCATCATAAATACTACGCATATTGCTACAATCTTCGCTATTTTCACAATTTTTCTCCACTTCATTGATTCT
>DALYNO010000689.1:0-1593 GCA_031975295.1 Anaerocolumna sp.
CTCGCAAAAGGTGCATAAACCAGATAATTTGAAGTAGTATCCTTCTCCTCCAGCAGAAGTTTTGTTTCAAACCAGTTATGATCATTCAACTGCCATATTTTATTGTCATCTAAAAGCTGAATGTTATTAATATCCTCAGCATAAGCTGCATCATCATCGTACCAGAAAACAATTTTTCTCTCAGTGCCAGCAAGAAGAGTATTCAGTTTATCTTGTATTTCTTGTAAGTCCATCTTTTCATTCCTTTCACGAGCTATATGCTTCATGTTACTTAGTTAAAATCGTCTTAAAATTATCATAAACAATCGGTATTAATTCAGGTTCGTTCAAAACTTTTGCAATTAATTCATATTCAGTCTTTAGTAATTGAGGTTTATACTTCACTCCATTAACCGTTGAGTAAGGACCATCACTTTCAATTAATATTCTCTTTCTTGGAATTTCATTTAGCACACAATTACTGTCTTTAATCATATTTGCGTTCAGTGAAAAATAGCATCCAATATCCAAAAACTTAGCCAAATACTCTTTACTTCCAGTGTACCAATGCAATATACATTTCTTCGGCTGAAATCTATTTAATATATCAAATGCTTCTTTCTCTGCATTTCTTACATGTATAGACATTAGTTTATTTGATGTAGTACTTGCCTCAATAATTTTTTCAAAATATTCTTTTTGCTGCTCCGAAGAAATGCCTTTATGTCTTGTAAAATCCAGTCCTATTTCACCAACATATTCCGTTTGTGGTAGTAAATACATAAAATCAGCTAAATCTTTTTTCTTTAAATCTGAATTAAGTGGATGAAAACCTAGTGCAAACTTAACATATTTGCTATTTGGAAACATGTTTTTGCAACTCAAAAATACACCAGGAGAATTTGTCATACACAATGTGTACTGTTTTTCTTGATTAAGAAATCTAAATATTTCTTCGTAATTCCTATACATGTCCAAATGAAAATGTGTATCAATAATTCCATGCATATCAATCACCTATAAGTTTCTTTAACTCTTCATCATATGAAAACATTTCTAACAGATCTTCCATTGAAGCTTTATAAACATTCAAAAATTTATCCACAGTTTTTTCATCTAAATGTCCTGCATAATGTATCATCTGTTTGATTTGTGCATCTGTAATCTTTTTGTATCTGTAAACAGAACTAATTACTGCTTTTAAGTCACTTGTTTTATCAGTTTCTTCATACTTCTGCAAAAAGTCTATAGTTTCTGCTGAATATGAATATTTATTGTCTTTGGCATCTAACAATGAACTCTTCCTAATAAGACAAGGATAACAATACCCACAGTTTACTGGATATTCATTTTTTCCTTTCTTATTCCATCTTGCCAAACATGGATGTGAACATGATATAGTGTCCATATAATGCTTTTTAAATGCGTCTTTATCTTTTACTAAATTTACAATTTCTCTTTTTGTAGAATATGCAAAAAAGTTCTTAATAGGGTTATTAATTCCTACCGTATTTAAAATATCCATAAAGCTGTTCAAAAAATATGGATGAGTTGTTCTAGTACTGCATGTTCCTTTTCTACTATTGGTTAGTGGAATATTCAAACCTATGAATC
>DALYNO010000690.1:0-1564 GCA_031975295.1 Anaerocolumna sp.
GATATCCTCTGCATAAATTATCAAATATGTTCAATGCCTAACTTAATGACATTGTGAAGATTAGCCTTCAGTTTTTTCTTTGTATAATTTCAGAACTTCTTCTAGGAAATCTTTATAATTCTCAATTGGTACATTACTTAGTCTACTACCACCGTGTCTTTCTATCAGTTCTTTGACTTCAATGACATATCCCATTTGGCTTAATTTAGACAAATAAGAATAGGCATATCCCACCACTTCAAACGGTCCTTTGCCATCTACATATATGACATGCTCATTTACAATTTTTTCTTTGATTTCTATTACTCTAGCCATCATCCATACCTCCATTTCTTGGTATGTACATATAGCCATACTAATCACGATATATCAAATAATAGACTACTCAATATTCAAAAATAAGCATGGTAAATTCGTAGTCTATTTTTCATTTTAACCTGCCATCTTTCCTGTAGCGACAACCCCCAAAACGCAATCTTGTAGTGACACCCTACCCCAAAAGTAATCCTGTAGTGTCACCTCTACCAATTTCAAGTGAGTTGATATGTTTCCGAAAAGAAAAAATCGAGATCTCAGACCGATATGACTACCAATCTAAAAATCTCGATTATCCTCAAAACCTTATCTATCAGGCTTTTTGTAGCTTATCCTTACTTTTTCCGTGACAGCAGTGCTACTGTCTCAACATGAGCCGTCTGAGGAAACATATCAACTGGCTGAACCTTCTCAGTTTTATATCCAAGCCCTTCTAAAATATTTAAATCCCTAGCCAAGGTACTTGGATCACATGATACATATACAATTCTTTTAGGATTAATAGATGTTATTGCTTCAAGTAAAGCTTTCTCACAACCTTTTCTTGGTGGATCTACAACCACAACATCTGCCTTTATTCCTTTAGTTATAAGGTCTGGTATTACCTCTTCTGCCTCTCCTACAAAAAATTCTACATTATCCACATTATTTGCTTCTGCATTTTTCCATGCATCATCTATGGCTTGTGGTACTATTTCAACCCCATAAACTTTTTTAGCTTTTTGTGATAGAAATAGGGTTATTGTTCCTGTACCGCAATATGCATCAAATACAGTTTCTTCTCCTGTAAGGTCAGCAAATTCTAAAGCTTTAGAATAGAGCACCTCTGTTTGTGTTGGATTTACTTGAAAAAATGATAATGGGGATATATTAAACCTAAAGTCTCCTATATAATCAGTTATAGTATCCCTTCCCCAAATAGTTCTAGATTTCATCCCAAGTATTACGTTGGTTTCTTTGTCATTTATATTTTGAACTATAGAAGTTACTCCTTCTATATTATTTGTCATGAGTTCTATAAACTCTTTTTTATATGGAAGTTCAGTGGAGTTTGTTACTGGAACTATCATTACCTCTCCAGTTTTAAATCCCTTTCTTATCATAATATGTCTCATGATACCTTTAGGATTATATCTTCCATCTACTGTAGCTGGAGTTATGTTGTATTTCTTCATCCACTTTTTAGTTAGCTCTACAACCTTATCCCCAATTTCATCTTGAATATGTCAAGTCTTTAAATCAATAATAT
>DALYNO010000691.1:0-1559 GCA_031975295.1 Anaerocolumna sp.
TTGAACCTTTTAGCATCGGATATCACGCTGTTTCCAGAGCTACGATTAAACCCATGGATAAAGTACTGGTAATGGGTGCCGGACCAATTGGCCTGTTTGCACTAATTTCAGCAAAATTAAAAGGTGCCAGTGTGTACATAGCAGATATTCTGGATGGCAGATTAGAAATTGCCAAAGAGTTTGGTGCTGACGGTGTTATTAATACAGTAACCTCTTCCCTTGCGGATGAAACAGCAAATATCACCAGTGGAAATGGTTTTGATGTCTGTATAGAAGCCTGTGGTCTTGCAAGCACTTTCTTAAATTGTATTGACAGTGCAGCATTTGCAGCAAATATTATATTAATTGGAAATGGTAAGAAGGAGACAACTTTCCTTCATTCAATTATTCTGAAAAAAGAACTTAACATATATGGCAGCAGGAATTCTTATGCCAAGGATTTCACTGATTTAATTGATATTGTTGCTTCTGGAAAAGTTGATTTAATGAAAATGGTAAGTTGTATTTATCCTATTGAAAAGGCAGATGAAGCTTTTAAAGCACTAGCTTTTAATGACGGTTCCCTAGAAAAAGTACTGGTGAAAATATGATAATAGATGCACATGTACATTTATGGGAAAAACAAAATGGAATCCTTAACGGTAAGCCAGTATGTCCTTTATGGGGAGGCAGAAGTGATTTTGGAGGAGAAGAAAAGCAGATGCTGCCTCCCTACTTATACGAGGGCAGGAATAAAGTCGAAGCACTTATTGCTAATATGGACTATGCAGGTGTTAATGGATGCGTAGTAACCCAAGAATATATTGATGGCAATCAGGATAATTATTTATTAGTTGCAAAAGAACAGTATAAAGAACGTATGAAAATCTGCTCTCTTTATGAAGAAAAAGAGGATTTTGCAATAGAAGGTTTCGATGGTATTAAAATATGCGCTGGACGTCTAAAAAATCATGATTTATCCGTATGTTATCCTGTATTTGAAAAAGCATCTAAAACAGGTAAGTTTATATCCATAGATTTAGCTGATGGTAATATTCAAACAGAAGCTTTGGAAGAACTGATTCAAGAATTTCCGGCTTTAAAAATTGCTATTGGACATTTTGGAATGGTTACCACCAAAGGCTGGGTAGAACAAATTAGATTAGCCAGGTATCAGAATGTATATGTAGAGAGCGGAGGCATTACCTGGCTCTTCCATGAGGAATTCTATCCCTATGAATCTGCAGTAAAAGCAATACTTACAGCTAAAGATATATGCGGCATAGAAAAATTAATGTGGGGAAGTGACTATCCAAGGACCATGACAGCAATTACTTATCTGATGAGCCTTGATTTTATCATTAAATCAAAATTAATGACAGATAAGGACAAAGAACTTTTTCTGGGAGAAAATGCCAGAAGCTTCTATGGCTTTCAGCAGATAGCCATACCGTTCAGAGTTAAAAATATGGTGGAATAAGTGAAAATCTGTTTTGGTTAGGGCTATTTGACCCGGGCATCATCTTATGAGTCGCCCGACAAATGCCCTACTTTTTATATTACGATGGCAATTTGCACAA
>DALYNO010000692.1:0-1545 GCA_031975295.1 Anaerocolumna sp.
ATCTGGACACGTTGCATCTGTTACATCAGCATGTCCATCTTCTATTACAAGATGATTCGTTCCACCATTTACTCCCTCTATATCAACAGCTAGGTTTTTATTAAGAGGATATTCATTGGTAACCACGCCATCAACTATTACAATTACCTTATCTCCAGGTTTCTGAGTAAAAAATAAAAAAGCCATTCCGGCTGCCGCAATAAATAAAATAACTGCTATTAATTTTATGTCATTCTTTTTCATTTACATCCTTACCTATCATTTATATTTTATAGTCTAGGTTCTATTATACAATGCTACCCAGCATCTGAAAAGTACAAATTAAACTAAAAAATAGGATTTAGCACATATACATGCTAAATCCCTATTTTATAATGAATTTATATCCTTATTCTGAAAATAATGGAGTTGATAAATATCTTTCTCCTGTATCCGGTAATAATACAACGATAGTTTTACCTTCATTTTCAGGACGTTTCGCAACTTGTGTGGCAGCCCAAGTAGCTGCACCAGAAGAAATACCAACTAATAAACCTTCACTTTTAGCGATTGCTTTTCCTGTTGCAAATGCATCTTCATTGTCTACAGTAATGATTTCATCATAGATTCCTGTATTTAAAATCTTAGGAACAAAACCTGCTCCAATACCTTGTATTTTGTGAGGTCCTGGTGTTCCTTTGGAAAGTACAGGAGACGCACTTGGTTCAACAGCAATAATCTTTACATTTGGATTTTTACTCTTAAGGTATTCGCCCACACCAGTGATCGTTCCACCTGTACCAATACCTGCTACAAAGATATCAATCTGACCATCAGTATCTTCCCAAATTTCAGGTCCAGTAGTGTTTCTGTGTACTTCAGGGTTAGCACCATTTACAAACTGTCCAGGAATGAAAGAATTTTCAATATCTTTTGATAACTCTTCAGCTTTAGCAATTGCGCCATTCATACCTTTAGCGCCTTCTGTTAGAACTAATTCAGCACCGTAAGCTTTTAAGAGATTTCTACGTTCAACACTCATTGTTTCAGGCATTGTAAGTATAATCTTATAGCCTCTTGCTGCTGCTACAGAAGCAAGGCCGATTCCTGTATTACCACTGGTTGGTTCAATGATTGTTGCACCTGGCTTTAATAAACCTTGTGCTTCCGCATCATCAATCATCGCTTTTGCAATTCTATCCTTAACGGAGCCTGCTGGATTAAAATATTCTAACTTTCCTACTAATTTACCTTTTAATTCGTTTTGTTCTGCATATTTACTTAAGGCAAGTAAAGGGGTCTTTCCAATTAAATCAGTTAAACTGTTTGCTATTTTTGCCATTATCCTATCTCCTTTTATTTTTATTTTTAAGTTCCATGGTTTCTATTTATAATCTATCACAGTAAATTCTATTTGTCAATTAGTTTTTTCGTATTTCATATATGATTACTATGAATTAATGTTTGTAACGTTTAGCAAGGGGAATGTATGAAAAGGTACACGCTTCCTGCAGACCTCTCTGAATACATTCCCCTATTATTTTCATTTTATAAATTACTGCTTAT
>DALYNO010000693.1:0-1538 GCA_031975295.1 Anaerocolumna sp.
ATTACCATTAAGGATATTGAAAAACAGATTAAATATCCTTATTCTGCAAAAGATTCACAAGGCAGATTAAGATGTGCAGCTGCTGTAGGCGTAACTTCAAATATCTTAGAACGTGTAGATGCTTTGGTAAAAGCCAAAGTAGATGCCATTGTTGTTGATACTGCTCACGGTCACTCTGCTAACGTTTTAAAGGTAGTTAAAATGGTACATGATACTTATCCAGAACTTCAGATCATTGCTGGTAATGTTGCAACTGGAGAAGCAACAGAAGCATTAATTAAAGCTGGTGTAAGTGCGGTTAAAGTTGGTATTGGCCCTGGTTCTATCTGTACTACTAGAGTCGTTGCTGGTATTGGTGTTCCACAGGTATCTGCGATTATGAATTCTTATGAAGTTGCCAAGAAATATGGTATTCCGATTATTGCGGATGGCGGAATTAAATACTCAGGAGATATGACAAAAGCTGTTGCAGCAGGAGCCAACGTTTGTATGATGGGCAGTATTTTTGCAGGTTGTGATGAGAGCCCCGGAGATTTCGAATTATTCCAGGGCAGAAAATATAAAGTGTATCGTGGTATGGGTTCTATATCTGCTATGGAAAATGGTAGCAAGGATAGATATTTCCAAACAAATGCTAAGAAGTTAGTTCCGGAAGGTGTTGAGGGTAGAGTAGCATATAAAGGCACTGTAGAAGATACGGTATTCCAATTAATCGGTGGTTTACGATCTGGTATGGGATATTGTGGTACACCTACCATTGAAGCATTAAAAGAGAACGGAAGATTTGTTAAGATCAGTGCTGCCTCATTAAAAGAAAGTCATCCTCATGATATTCATATCACAAAAGAAGCACCAAACTATAGTGTGGACGAATAGTATACTATATTAAGTAAAAGTTATAAATAAATAATCTATATAAAATAAGAGGATCAAAATAGATAGAATTATCTATTTTGCATCCTCTTATTTCATAATAGAAATCATCAATTCGCTATTAACGACTTCGGTTGAAAACATACTAGTTCATGGTAGTTCATCTGGGGATTTATATTATTTTAATTTATTTTATTAAGTTCAATGTAATTCATAACATTGCTTTTTAAAGCTTCCCATTCGTCTTCATGTTCCACATAATAGAGCGGACATTTTTTGCCAGTAACATCATAATGCCTGATAATATCTTCTTCTTTTAGATTATATTCACCACACAACCAAGCTGTAAGAGCAATGAGAGATTTCATTGTTTTTTTACTAAATTTGCCGGTGCCATCAGGATGTGTGCATTCTATTGAGATAGTATCAGGATTACGGTTATTAGAAGCAAAAGATATCTCATCTAGTGGGAGACACTGAACAATTTCACCGTCTAACCCAATAATAAAATGACTGCTGGCATAAGTGGTTTTTGAATCTTTTAAATTCTCAAAATAATTTCTATTGGCTATAGCGCTTGTACCAGGATTGGCTGTATAATGAACAACAATGCTTTTCACTTCTTTAAGTGGAGTTTGTGGTCTGGAATAGTCATTGGGAGTTAA
>DALYNO010000694.1:0-1526 GCA_031975295.1 Anaerocolumna sp.
AATTATTAAAGAAGTTGTTCGTAAATCTTCAGAAGGTGTAGATCTTTCAGAAGCTAAAGTCGTTGTAGCTGGTGGTCGTGGCGTTAAATCAGAAGAAGGCTTTGAGCCATTAAAGGAATTAGCAGATTTACTTGGCGGTGCAGTTGGTGCATCTCGTGGTGCATGTGATGCTGAGTACTGTGATTATTCTTTACAAATTGGTCAAACAGGGAAGGTTGTTACACCAGACCTTTATATCGCAGCAGGTATTTCAGGTGCCATTCAACATTTAGCAGGTATGTCAAACTCTAAAGTAATTGTAGCAATCAACAAAGATCCTGAAGCAAATATTTTCAAAGTAGCTGACTATGGTATTGTCGGCGATTTATTTGAAGTGATTCCGCTTCTAATCGAAGAATTTAAAGCATTAAAAGTAAACGCATAATTAGTTGAAGCAGGAAGGATAAATCCTTCCTGCTTTTTTTATGGTTATATCTCGCGAGAAGTATTATGTGAAAATTATTGTAAAATAAAATATTGACATAACTAACAAGAGACATTATAGTGGTGAATAATCATTAATTTTTCAATCATATTGTTTTGAAACGCAAAGATTAGGAGTAGTAAAAGCTCATTATTCGGTAAAGAGAGCTGCGGGGTGGTGCAACGCAGTCCAATAAGACTTTGAACTTGCCTAGGAGTGGTAAAATAAATAGAGTTATCAGATTATTCTATTTGTTTGACGATTAACCTTCGTTATAAGGTTTTTAAGTTGGGTTCATAATGAACCAATTAGAGTGGTACCGCGGTAGCTTATGGCATATCGTCTCTTCTTTCATTTGATGATGAAGGAACAGACGATATGCCTTTTTTGATTTTAGGAGGTAAGAAAGTGGAAAACAACAATCAACAATTAAAACGAACTATGACCTCGCGCCATATTACAATGATGGCGTTAGGTGGTGCCATCGGTGCTGGGTTATTTAAAGGAAGTAGTGCAGCCATTGATATGGCAGGGCCGTCTGTGCTTATTGCGTATTTAGTAGGAGGCATTATTTTATTATTTGTCATGCAAGGTTTAGCCGAGATGGCTGTTCGAAATAAAGAGGCAAGAACATTTAGGGATTTAGTTGAATCCGTATTAGGTAAATACCCTGCATATTTCCTTGATTGGATCTATTGGAAAATGTGGGTTTTAAATATTACAGCAGAATCAGTAGTTGCTGCTATTTTTATTCAATATTGGCTACCTCAATATCCGATTTGGATACTTGCTCTATCTGTTTCTATATTAGTAACAGCTATTAACCTGTTATCCGTAAAATTATTTGCGGAAACTGAATACTGGCTAGCGATGATTAAAATTACTGTAATTATTGTATTTATTATTGCAGGACTTATTTTATTGTTTGGTACGTTTGGTAATCATACAGCAGTTGGCTTTGCAAACTTAACTGAACACGGAGGCTTTTTCCCTAATGGATCCACGGGGTTAATCGCTGCAATGCTTGTCGTCATTTATTCATATGGCGGTACAGAAATCATTG
>DALYNO010000695.1:0-1501 GCA_031975295.1 Anaerocolumna sp.
CGCGTCCTAAATATTCAGGTGCAATTCTTTCCTGCATGAGTGCTGTCACAGGACCATTGTAAAACGGTACAGAACAACCCATTAAGATACAAAAGAAAGCAAATCCCCAAAAACCATTTTGAGGGAGCAAGCCTGTTAAACAAATTGGTAGTCCCATAGCTGCTATAGAGAAAGAAATACCTTTTCCACGATTATGAAATCCACCCCCTATTCCTAATATCACCCCTCCAATCAGCATTCCTATTGAGAAAGCTATTTCCGCAATGGAAGCATGTACAGTAGTCCCACCAAAATATTCTAGTGACATAAGCGGGAACAATGCATTTATAGGGGAATATAGAATCATAAAAACTGCAGCAATCCATAAAAGAGCAAATAGCCCCTTAGCATTTTTTATAACAAGATATCCGGCTTTCATTTCCATCCATATACCAGATAAGGGCTGCTTCTCCTCCTGCTTAAGAAGCGCAGGAATTTTTATTACAGCAACAGCAAGAGTTGCAATTAACGCGCCAGCAACATCAAGGGCAACCATTCCGCTGATACTCCAAATTGGATAAAGTAATCCGGCGATTGCAGTACCAGCAAGATAACCGATTGTTTGTAAGGATTGTGTATAACCGGAACATTTAGTCAGTTCTTCAGTAGGCACTATAAGTGGCATAACAGCACTGATAGCGGGGGTGTGAAATGAAGTTCCAACACTTCGGATTGCCAATACTACTAATATTAACCACATCGGTAAGTCACCATCAATGGCTGCAAATACCAGGACGAGGCTTACCATTGCAATAAAAAGATCTGCTCCAATCATTGCAGTCTTTCGGCTAATTCGGTCAACGAGAGTTCCAGCTACCATACCTAATACTGCATTGGGAAGAAACCCTGCTAATGATGCCATAGAAAGAACCAGTGCTGATTGTGTTGTTGCTGTCAAATGCCATATTAACGCCATTTGAAGTATGGAACTGGTTAATATAGAAATCCCTTGTCCCGTCCATAAAATATAAAAATCTTTTTTCCATCTTCTTTTATTCATTGTCCTATTCTCCTGTTTTTTATTTAAAGAATGTTATAGACAAGAGCTAAGAATGTGCAAGCACATTCTGGCGCTGTCACGCTGTCACGTAAGTGACACTCTAATTCAATACAATAAAAAAGCAGACTTTTCACTCTCACTTGAGCTACAAGTCTGCATGTTTCAAGAAGGCAACAACAATCAAAGGTACAGCTAAAAAATAGCGATTACCACAATTTGATTCATCCAGGTTACATTCATAAAAATGCAAGACAAAAAAGCCCATTCAGGAGAAGGGAAAAGACCTTTTTATTGTCCTCATTAACGAATACGAATGTAATATGGATAAAACATAGTGAAACCTCCTGCTTATATTCTTAACTAGTGTATCATACATCTGATGCAGAAGCAAGAGAATTGAAAGATATGTTTGTGTCAAGAGTTTATTGGCAAATCCCTTTTTGATTAATAAAGGGATTCTCT